>JAEDMF010000054.1 GCA_016303175.1 Bacteroidales bacterium | reverse complement strand
GCGGTTTCCACAAGGCTTACCTTCTGCTGCTCCGTCTCATTGCAGGGACGGGCGAAGGCGTGCCACTGCTCGTGCTTTGCCGGACTTATCATAGCAGTCAGCCGTTCCAGCACGTCGAGGGCATCGCCGTTGATGCCTATGTCACACTTGATAATCTTGCCCAGCTCGGAAGGGTCTATGTCGATGTGAATAACCTTGGCCTGATGGGCATAAGTATGTATGTTTCCTGTCACCCTGTCGTCGAAACGCATACCCACGGCGATGAGCAGGTCACAGTTCTGGGTCATCATATTGGAAGCCAGGGAACCATGCATTCCAAGCATGCCCATAAAATGGGGGTTGCTGCTGTCCAGCACCGAGAGTCCGAGCAGAGTCGAACCGGCGGGAATGTCGGCCTTGTCGAGGAAGGCGGCGAGCTGTTTCTGCGCCCCGCTGATTTCCACGCCGTGCCCGTACACCACCATAGGGCGTTCCGCCATATCTATCATACGGGCAGCCTCCCTGAGAAGTTCGTCGGAAGGGACGGGCTTGGGGACATAACTGCGGATGAAATCACATACCACAGGTTTGTATAGCGCTGTGCCAATCTGGGCATCCTTGGTAAAATCGAGCACCACGGGGCCGGGGCGACCGGAAGTGGCTATATAGAAAGCGCGGGCAACAGCCCAGGCAACATCCTCGGCGCGGCGTATTTGGTAAGTCCATTTGGTGATGGGGGAAGCCATATCCACAAAGTCGGTCTCCTGGAAGCCGTCCGTACCCAAAAGGGAGGTCGGCACCTGTCCGGCAATCACTACTACGGGCGTGGAATCGGCCATGGCGTCGGCTATGCCGGTTACAACATTGGTAGCTCCGGGACCCGAGGTCACCATCACGCAGCCGGCCGTGTTCTTGACGCGGGCATAACCCTGAGCGGCGTGAATTGCAGCCTGTTCGTGGCGCACAAGTATATGTCGTATGTTGCTGTAATCATAGAGAGCATCGTAAACGGGCATTATCTGACCTCCGGGATAGCCGAAAATGGTATCCATACCGTGAGCGAGCAAGGATTCCAGCAATATCTGCGAACCTTTCAGTTTTTTCTGTTCTGTATCCATCCGTGTGTTTAATCTTCAATTATCCTGACTGCACCCTTGTCGGCGCTACTTACCATATTGGCATAAGCCCTGAGGCTCTTTGAGACCTCCCTCTTGCGGAAAGGCGGAGTGAAAGCCTTGCGGCCGCGGGAAAGTTCCTCCTCCCTGCGCCGGGCAAGTTCATCATCGCTCAGATGAACGGAAATCTTGCGGGTAGGCACGTCAATCTCTATGATATCCCCGTCACGCACGAGGCCGATGTTGCCTCCTGCTGCCGCTTCGGGCGAAATATGTCCTATGCTCAGGCCCGAAGTGCCGCCGCTGAAACGGCCGTCGGTGATGAGAGCGCATTCCTTGCCCAGATGCATTGATTTGATGTATGAGGTAGGATAAAGCATTTCCTGCATTCCGGGACCTCCCTTGGGCCCTTCGTAGGTGATTACAACCACGTCGCCGCTGCGCACCTTGCCTCCAAGAATGCCCTCGCAGGCAGCTTCCTGGGAGTCAAACACCTTTGCGGGACCTTCGAAGTGCCATATACTTTCATCCACACCGGCGGTTTTGATTACGCAGCCGTCCAAAGCGATGTTCCCGAAAAGGACTCCAAGACCGCCGTCCTTGGTGTAGGCGTGCTCAACCGAGCGGATGCAGCCTGAGACGCGGTCAGTGTCGGGGCTGTCGTAATAAGTCTCCTGACTTCCCATTTCGGTGGTTCTCACTCCTGCGGGCGCTGCAAGGTAAATTCGGGTATCCTCCGCATCGGCTCCGCCTACGAGATTGTAACGGGAAATCGCTTCCCCGAGAGTGAGACCGTCCGCACGCTTTGCGGAAGCATCCACCAAAGCGGCCTTGTTCAGCTCGCCCATTATTCCGAGCACTCCGCCGGCGCGTCCCACGTCCTGGATGTGATATTTCTGAGTATTGGGAGCCACCTTGCAGATGCAGGGCACCTTGCGGGAAAGGGCGTCAATGTCGGCCATCTTGAAGTCAACCCCGGCCTCGTGCGCCACTGCAAGCAGGTGGAGCACAGTATTGGTGGAGCCGCCCATCGCTATATCGAGGGTCATTGCATTTAGAAAAGCCTGACGGGTGGCTATGCTCAAAGGAAGCACAGAGGTATCGTCCTGCTCATAATACTTGCGAGTATTCTCGACAATTTGGCGGGCTGCCTTCTTGAGCAGTTCAACACGCATTTTATGAGTGGCCAGGATGGTGCCGTTGCCGGGAAGTGAGAGACCGATGGCCTCGGTCAGGCAGTTCATAGAATTGGCAGTGAACATACCTGAACAACTTCCGCAGGTAGGGCAGGCGCTCATTTCGATAGCTCGAACATCCTCGTCGCTGACGGTAGGATCAGCCGACTTGATCATAGCATCGATGAGGTCCAGTTTCATCTCGCCGTGCACGCCGGCCTCCATAGGTCCTCCAGACACGAATATTGTTGGGATGTTGAGCCTCATCGCGGCAATGAGCATACCGGGGGTAATCTTATCGCAATTGCTGATACAAACGAGGGCATCAGCCTTGTGGGCGTTGCACATATACTCCACGCTGTCTGCGATTACGTCCCTGGAAGGCAGGGAATAGAGCATGCCGTCGTGGCCCATTGCAATGCCGTCGTCCACGGCTATGGTATTGAACTCGGCAGCAAAACATCCGAGTTTCTCGATTTCAGCCTTTACAATCTGGCCGGCATCGTGAAGATGCACGTGACCGGGCACGAATTGAGTGAAGGAATTGGCTATGGCTATGACCGGCTTGCCCATCTGCTCACGCTTCATCCCGTTAGCCATCCAAAGGGCTCTGGCACCGGCCATACGGCGGCCCTCAAATGTAACACTGCTCCTAAGTTTCATAGTTTTATTAAAAGTACAATTTAAGGCAGTAAAGTTACGAATAATTAGGGAAAACAACAAGTAAAAGGCGGGTAAACCAGTCCGGTTGCCCGCCTTTTGCATAAATTCAAGCTTCAATCTATGGGATTTCTATCTATGGGATTTCTACCTCGGGCGAACCTGGCCGCGACCCCTGATGAGCCATTTGTAGCAGGTCAATTCGCGCAGGCCCATAGGACCCCTTGCGCCGAGCTTCTGGGTACTGATTCCTATCTCCGCTCCAAGGCCGAACTGGGCTCCGTCGGTAAAACTGGTGGGCGCGTTCACATAGACGCAACCGGCGTCCACATCGCGTTCAAACAGCTCTGCAACTTCCTCATTCTCAGTGACTATGCTCTCGCTGTGTCCCGAGCCGTAACAGTTGATGTGTGCAATGGCTTCCTGCACGCTGCCTACGCACTTGAGAGCCATACGCATCGACTGGAACTCCGTGCCGAAGGACTCCGCGGAAGCGCGATGAAGCAACTCCGCCGGATAAGCGCCGTCGAGCGCCCCGTACGAGGCTTCATCTGCAAATATCTCAACGCCGGACTGAGCAAGAGGTGAGCACAATTGCGGCAAATCCGCAAGACGATCCCTGTGCACTATAAGGCAATCCAGGGCATTGCATACGCTCACACGGCGTGTCTTTGCGTTGTTGACGACTGCCTGACCTATGGCCATATCCCCGTCAGCGTCAAAGTAACAATGCACTACGCCGGCACCTGTCTCAATTACGGGAACCTTGGCATTGAAACGCACAAAGTCAATGAGACGGCGTCCGCCGCGGGGGATCACAAGGTCCACGTAGCCCACTGCTTCGAGCAGGGCCGAGGCGGCCTCGTGGGTAGAAGGCAGCAAGGTCACGAATGAGGGGTCATAATGCTTCGCTGCAAGGCTGTCGCGTATGATTTCCACAGCCTTGCGATTGGAATGTTCGGCATCCTTTCCACCTTTGAGCACACATACGTTCCCGCTTTTGAAGCAGAGTGAAAAGACGTCGAAAATCACATTGGGCCTGGCCTCGAAAATCACGCCTATCACCCCATAAGGGACACTGACCTTGCGAAGTTCGAGCCCGTTGGGCAAGGTGCGCCTTTCCAATTCCCTGCCCGTAGGGTCTTCCAAACGGGCGACATTGGCCATATCGGAGGCTATTGAAGCAACCCTGTCCTCAGTAAGCATCAGCCTGTCATACAGAGGGTTGGACTTGTCCATCGCAAGCAGATCCTCAGCGTTTGCAGCAAGCAGTTCGGAACGTCTCTCCAGAAGTGAGGCAGAAAGGTCCAAAAGCAGCTGCGAACGCTCCCGGGCGCTCAGCGCGAGTATGGCTGTGGAGGCCTTCCGGGCATTCTCGAATATTTCCTTCATTATCTTGTGAATTCAGTGTGTGGAACATCAGCATCCGGACAGAAAAGGTCAATCAGTATGTTTTCCCTTTTCCCGTTGGCAATGAGCACGTCTATGCCGCAGGCGGCTATCTCCAGAGCAGTGTGGCACTTGGACTGCATTCCTCCCCTGCCGGCGCTGCTCTTTGTGACACTGATGTAGGAAGAAAGGTCCTCACCTACCCTGACACGCGGAATGAGCTTAGTCCCGACCAGCGAGGGGTCGCCGTCATAAAGTCCGTCTATATTGCTGAGTATTATAAGTTTGTCCGCCTGCATCAGCTGGGCTACAAGGCCCGATAGCTCATCGTTGTCGGTAAACATAAGTTCGGTCAGGCAAACCGTGTCGTTCTCATTGACTATGGGCAGAACCCCATTCTCCAGCATAGCCTCCATACAATGGGAAACGTTCTCCCTCTCGTAGGGCGTACTGAAATTCTCCTTGACGGTAAGCACCTGGCCCACGTTTATGCCGTAATCCCTGAAGAAGGTACTGTAATGGCTCATCAGGAGCACCTGTCCCACTGCGGAGAAAAGCTGTCTCTGTTCAGCCTTGTCCAGAGGATGTTCACAAGGGATTATGGACTTTCCGCTGGCGACGGCTCCGCTGCTGACGATGATGATTTGGTGCCCTTCCCTGCGCAGGGCGGCCACCTGGTCAACCAGGGCCGACATTCTGGTGACGTCCATAGTGCCGTCAGCTCTGGTCAGCACATTGCTGCCGATTTTAACTACTATTCTCATCTCGATTGAATACAATATTTCCGGTGAAAGACAAAAGGACGCCCGACCGGATATCAGGCGAGAAGTCCCTTGATGACAGCGTTGGTAAAACCTGCCTCCTCCATTGCATTGAGGCCCCTTATCGTGAGGCCGCCGGGGGTGGTCACTCTGTCAATCAACTCCTCCGGATGAACCTTCTCCGACTCGAGCAGGCTTACGGCTCCGGCAAGGGTCTGGGCCACTATCTCTCGGGCAACGTCAGCCTTGAAACCAAGCTGGACACCTCCCTCGGTGGCAGCGCGCAGATAGCGCAGAGCGTAGGCAATGCCACAGGAAGCAAGGGCTGTGCCGGCTCCCAGATGTTTCTCATCAGTAATGAAAACCCTGCCGACGGCTCCGAACATCTTTTCGACCTTCTCTCCGCCGCCGATATTATCCCACGCGGGGGCAAGAAAAGTCACACCCTGACAATTTGCCGCGGCAATGTTGGGCATTGCAAGATAAAGGGCGCCCGGAATATTGTTATTAAAAGCGCTTGACAATTCCGCCTTCCCGACGCCGGCCATAACCGACACCACCGTTTGGGATTTCATAAAAACGATGTCCTTGAGCACCTTGGAGGCAAGCCAGGGCTTGACTGCCAGAATAACTATGTCAGCGCCTAAAACAGCATCGATGTTGAATTCGGAAGTGCAGGCTGAATATCCGGCTTTCTTCCAGACGTCTGCACTGCTCTGTCTCGCTGTAGTAACAAATATGTTAGAAGGTTTTTCAAAACCGCTCTTGACAAAACCTTTCGCAAGGGCTCCACCCATGCTTCCGGCTCCGATTATCGCAATTTTCATATTTTTAATATTAAGACCTTTGCAAATGTAACGATAATTCTGTATCTTTGAAAGTTTATTGTGCGTTTTGAAAATTAATCTTTAAAAGTCATCTGACAATATATTGACGGAATGAAAGTTTTGAAGTTCGGAGGTACATCCGTCGGCAGCGCCGAAAGCCTCAGAAACGTAAAGAATATAGTAGCGTCAAGGGAAGAGTCCGAAATAGTGGTAGTGTCGGCCCTCGGAGGAGTTACCGACCAGCTCGTGAAGATGAGCGCCCAAGCGGAAAAGGGGGACAGCAGCTATCTTGACACCCTTGCCCTAATCCACGAAAGGCATGTCAATCTTATAGACGAGCTCTTTGAGGATGCGTCAAAAGCCTCCGCCCTCAAGGAAGAAATCAATTCCCTTATGGGCCGAATGGGAGACATTCTTCACGGAGTATGCCTTCTGCAAACCCTGACTGAGTCCATCAGCGCCGAAATCCTCAGTTTCGGAGAAAGGATGTCCTGCAGAATTGCAGCCGCCCTGCTCAACGCTTCCCTGCACGACTCGCTCAAGTTGATAAAAACCACGTTGAAGAACGGCAAGGCAGTGCCTGACCTCCAAATCATCAATCCCCGTCTCCAGCAGGAATTCAAGGGCTTCGAAACAGGCTGCAAAGTGGCCGTGATGCCCGGCTTCATCTCCACCGACAGGGACAACGGGAAAATCACCAACCTCGGCCGGGGAGGCTCCGACTACACCGCAAGCCTCGTTGCCGCCGCTCTGGGAGCCCGCGTACTGGAAATATGGACAGACGTGGACGGCTTCATGACCGCCGACCCTCGCATAATCAGCACCTCCTATGTAATAAAGGAACTAAGTTACAGGGAAGCGATGGAATTGTGCAACTTCGGCGCCAAGGTAATCTACCCTCCGACGCTGTACCCCGTAAGGGCGAAGAACATCCCCATCCTCGTCAAAAACACCTTCAACCCCTCCGCATCGGGCACCATCATTACGGAGCACTGCTCCTGCACCAAGTCCATCACCGGCATTTCGTCCATTGACAACACCTGCCTGCTCACCCTCTCGGGCAACTCGATGGTAGGTATCGTCGGAGTGGACGGCCGCATTTTCAGCACCTTGGCTGACAGCAACATCAGCATCTTTATGATAAGCCAGTCCTCTTCCGAAACGGGCATCTCCATAGGTGTGGGAGCCTGCGACGGCGAGAAGGCAAGGCAGTTGCTTGAAGAGGAGTTCAAGCACGAAATAGAGATGGGTTCCATCAACCATATAAAGATCAGCAGCAATCTGGCCACAGTGGCCGTCGTGGGAGACAATATGAAGAACAACGCAGGTCTGGCCGGCAAGCTCTTCACCACTCTCGGCCGCAACGGCATCAGCGTGATAGCCTGCGCCCAGGGTTCGGACGAGACCAACATCTCCTTCGTTGTGGAAAGCCGCTTCCTACGCAAATCCTTGAATGTCATACACGATAGTTTTTTTCTGTCCGAGTGCCAGGAGCTTAACGTCTTCATCTGCGGCGTAGGCACTGTAGGCAGCAAATTGATAGAACAAATAGCGGCTCAGCAGCAGAAGCTCCGCAAGGACCGCAACCTCAAAATAAACATCGTGGGCATAGCCCGCAGCAACGCCGGAATCTTTGACAGGAATGGTCTGGATCTGAGCCGCTGGAAGGAAGAACTCAAAAACGGAAAAAAACTCAATCCTTCCACCCTCAAGGACGAGATCATCTCTATGAACATATTCAATTCCGTCTTTGTGGATTGCACCGCGAGCGCCGAGGTGGCAGGCCTCTATATGGATTTCTTCGAACACGGCATTTCCGTGGTGGCCGCCAATAAGATTGCCGCCTCCTCGGACTACGAGAACTACAAGGCGCTGAAGGAATGCTCCCGTCGCAGGAACGTGAAATTTCTCTTCGAAACCAATGTGGGAGCCGGCCTGCCTATCATCAACACCATCAATGCCCTGGTCAACAGCGGCGACCGCATCCAGAAGATAGAAGCCGTGCTCAGCGGCACCCTGAACTTCATCTTCAACACACTTTCGGAGGACATACCCTTCAGCAAGGCAGTCAAAATGGCGCAGGAGCAGGGTTTCTCCGAACCTGACCCGAGGATAGATCTCAGCGGCAAGGACGTGATGCGCAAGCTGGTAATCCTCTCCAGAGAAGCCGGATATAAGGTAAACCAAGAAGACGTGGAGGCGAAGCTCTTCATTCCTGACGAACTGTTCAACTGCAGTATGGAGGAGTTCTGGAAAAGGCTCCCCTCCCTAGACGCCGAATTTGAAAGCAAGAGGAAACAGATGCAGGAACAGGACCGCCGTTTCAGGTTCGTCGCCAGAATGGACAATGGCAAATTCAGCGTCGCTTTGGAGAGCGTAGAGCACGACCATTCCTTCTATGTGCTGGACGGTTCCAACAACATAGTGCTGCTCACCACGGAGCGCTACCACCAGCATCCCATGCTCATCCAGGGCTACGGAGCAGGCGCAGACGTAACGGCCGCCGGAGTTTTCGCTGACATTATGAGCATTGCAAACATTTAGGTTCAAAGGCAAATATGAAAAAATCACTAAGAGTATTCGCCCCCGCTTCAATAGCCAACCTCGGCTGCGGCTTTGACATTATGGGTCTCGCCCTTGACGATGTCGGTGACATCCTGGACATAGTGGCCACGGAGGGCAACGGCCTGAGCATTACCAATGCGACTGACGTGCCCCTGCCGGAAGACCCTGAAATGAACGTAATCACCCCTGTAGTGCGCAAATTCATGGATATGACAGGCAACAGCGCCAACATAGAGATTACGGTAAGGCAGAAAATATATCCCGGCAGCGGCATAGGTTCTTCGGCGGCCAGCAGCGCGGCGGCAGCCTACGGACTGAACGAACTCTTCGGCTGTCCCCTGAGCGAGGAAGAAGTGGTAATCTGCGCAATGGAAGGTGAGAATCTCGCCAGCGGAGGCTACCACGCCGACAACGCCGCCCCGGCAGTAATGGGAGGCATTGTAATGATACGCGGGTACGAGCCCCTGGACCTTGTCAAACTCCCCGTTCCGGGCAATTTCTACTGCACCGTGGTGCATCCCGCCATCGTGGTGACCACAAAAGAGGCTCGAGAAATAATGCCCAAGGAAATTCCAATGCATACGGCCGTGAGCCAATGGGGCAACGTGGGAGGGCTGGTTGCAGGGCTCTACTCGGGCAATGTCGGACTCATAGGACGTTCTATGAAGGACGCCGTGGCAGAACCCTACCGCAAGAAATTCATACCCGACTTCGACAAACTCCGCAAGAAAATACTCAAGTGCGGAGCGGTGGCGATGAACATTTCCGGTTCCGGTCCCTCGCTCTTCGCCCTGTCGGACAATCAGGAAACAGCCGTGAAGGCCCAAAAAATCTTCAAAGAACACTTCGACTTCCTCGGAATTGACAGCGAAGTCTATGTGGAAAAAGTGTCCAACAAGGGAGCCAAGCTCCTTCCTATGTAATTGAGCGGCAATTATGAACTACTACAGCACTAACGGGAAAGCACCCCTGGCGAGTCTCAGCAAGGCCGTTGTCAAAGGACTTGCTGAGGACAGAGGTCTGTATATGCCGGAGAGGATACCTGCGCTTCCAGCGGAGTTCTTCGAAAAGATTGACAGCCTGAGTTTCCACGAGGTGGCCTGCGCTGTGGCGGACGCCTTCTTCGGGGAAGACGTGGAAAGGGAGGAACTGCATAGGATAGTACGTGAAACGCTTAGTTTCGACTGCCCTGCCGTGAAGGTGGAGGACAGAATATGGGCGCTGGAGCTCTTCCACGGACCCACCCTTGCCTTCAAGGACGTGGGAGCCCGCTTCATGGCGCGTCTGCTCCAGTATTTCGCGGCAAAGGATGACTCCCGAACGCTGAACGTGCTGGTGGCGACATCGGGAGACACCGGCAGCGCAGTTGCCAACGGTTTCCTTGGAGTGAAGGGCATACACGTCTATGTGCTCTACCCCAAAGGCAAGGTCAGCCCCATACAGGAATGTCAGTTCACCACCCTCGGACAAAACGTCACCGCAATAGAGATAGACGGGGTTTTCGACGATTGCCAAGCTCTGGTCAAGAATGCGTTTATGGATGAAGGGCTAAACAAGGCGTTGCGCCTGACCTCAGCCAACAGCATCAATGTGGCCCGCTTCCTGCCCCAGAGTTTCTACTATTTCTGGGCATACGCCCAGATGAAGAAGGCCGGAGCAGCAGGAGAATTGGTAATGTGCGTGCCCAGCGGCAACTTCGGCAACATCTGCGCAGCCCTTTTCGCCCACGAAATGGGACTGCCGGTCAAACGTTTCATTGCCGCCAACAATAGCAACGACGTGTTCTACAACTACCTCCAGAGCGGTCTTTATGAGCCCAAGGCCAGCATCCCCACCATAGCAAACGCAATGGACGTGGGTGACCCG
>JAEDMF010000053.1 GCA_016303175.1 Bacteroidales bacterium | reverse complement strand
CCCGGAGGCATCCCTCAGTATCATCGTGAGCTCGTGCTCTTGTGTGGAAGGGTCCACATTGATGGTTTTGACGAAGGGATTGGCGGGATCTATCCGATGTATCCTTTCTTTGAGTATGGATTTGCCTTCCTTGAGAATCTGGACCTCAAGCTCTTTCATCTTTTCTGTGGCATTCACTCCCAGCAGCAACTCCCCTGAAGGCTTCAATTCCATATTGATGGCGGCGTGCCTGTCGCCTGCCTTTACTCCGCCCATATCGCGTATGCCGTACCAGTACTGGCTGAATTCCTTGGATTCGTATGGGAAGTTCCAGTTGTAGTCCGGCTGGTTGTCGGAATAGGCTCCGACCATCAACTCGCAGTAGTGGCCGCTGTTGTCGGTCAGAATCTTGGTGTCCCACTCGCTGTTGGGGCCCCAGAGCCAGAATTTGCCGCCCTTGATGATGTTGTGGTTGCCGGTCAGCATTGTTCCGGCATTCCTGCCGTGATCGTAACCTGCCACAAAATCAGCCTTCTGGTCGTGTATGAACATAGAGTTGCTCATATAGTGGTTTTTCCACCAGCTCGCGTCCACCCCGTCTTTATAAAAGTCCATTCCGTTGAAACTCTCGTGGGTAACGGGCCAGTGGGCGAAGCACTCCTTGCAATGGAAGGTAACGAATTCCGTACTCTGGGGGAAGCAGATCTGGTAATTCTCGTCCACAAGGGTGGATACATTGCTCCAATACAGCATTGAATTGTTGTTCTGGGTGCCGTTCATCAGGCGGCCGCTCACTTCAATATAGGACTTGCCGGGATGGAGGGTAACTCCTATGGCCCATTGCATTCTGTGGCGGTATTCGGTTTCACCGAGCCAAATTGTGCTGCTGCCGTCGGCATTGTTCACTATCCTCCAGTCACAGGGGATGTGGCTGGTCTGGCGGTGATGGTGGAAAACATTCCATTCCACGCCGCCGCTTATCCAGGCTCCCGTCATTCCCACGTTCGCCGGCTTAACCACGTGGTTGTGGTAGAAGATATCATAGCCGTTGGTCTTGTCCACGGCGTACATCAGCCTGCCTCCGATTTCCGGGATGATGCACAATTCGACATACTCGTTTTCCATATAGAGACAGTCGTAGGTCACATCCTTTTTCGTGCGGGTCATATTGTCGTTCAGAGGATAGGGATAAACGCTCCTTTTTGCCCTCTGGTAACTCCAGTCACGCTCGAAAATGGGGGCTTGTTCGGCCGGATCAAGCAGATAGGTGGGCAGGGTAATCTTGCCTTCGTACGCCTTTACTCCTTGCGCTGAGGCCGTTGTCGAGATTGCGGCTCCGGCCAGGGCCATTACCGCAAAAGGGAAAAGAATTTTTTTAATCATATTGCTTTGTTATTTGTCTGCAGGATTATTTTCGGCAGCGTATGCCTACGTAATTGATGCTGGAACGTCTGTTGTTCATAATGCCGGCTCCGTCGTATGACACCGGCGCCGAACCATTGTAGCCCGACAGATCCTTTGCTGGATACAACCTCACATAGACTTGCTCCTTGCCCCATACGTCGGCTCCGGAAGGTAGGTTTATGCTTATGTATTTGTTGCCCGGCAGGTTGTATTGTCTCTTCGAGGCAATGATGGGGAAGTCCGGAACGGTGTAGGTGTAGTCCTTGCCTTTGGCGGTGAGGTCCACCCATTTTTCGCCGGCGTAGCTGTCCGCGGTGACAGTATGCCAGTTTGTCTTGTCCGTGGGGTAAGCAAGGAACCAGTAGCGGGGTGCGCCTGTATCATCGCCGTAGGCATTGCTGGTGCCGAGGTTGATTGACAGGGGTGCGTTGGAGGCGCTGTATTCCTCGGTGCTGAAGGCAAATTCCCAATAGTATTTTTCGAGGGAAGGTGTGGTGTGGCTGCCGCTGTACCAAGTGCCTCCGAACCATGAGGATCCGTTTTCTCCCTGGATGATGCCGCAGGTGTTGCAGTAGCTCAGCGGTTTCCAGTGGATGTTGGTTCCATTGTAGTCATATACTCCGTTGCTTCCCGGTATGTCTGTTATGACTCCACCGCTTACGGGTCCGAGATGTGTCCAATCCTGGCCGGTGGTGATTTTGCCTTCGCTGTAGCAGAAGTAGGCCTTGAGAGTCTTGTCGGTGGGGGTGGCCACGGCGGGATAACTGGGATATATGGTGTCTTTCACTGCTGTCACCACCATTTTTTCCGGATAGAGCGAATTGCAGTATCTCCATTCCCTCATCAGGGTGGAAACCCCATCGGAGAGTTCATCGGAGAGTTCTATCTCGCTGCGAAGCACAGGGCGAATCTGGTATTTGCCTATATAGCCTTCGTCCGTGATGTAGTCGTTTAGAAGAGTGTTCTTCGCAGCTGCTTCGGAATCCCATTCAAAGTTGTCGCAGCGCTCGTGTACAATGATTCCGGAGACGGCTCCGCTGCCCTGTGGCATGCCTTTGCCGTCACGTGCCCAACTACAGGTAGTGTTACATACCATATACATAATGCTTGCGTCGGCATCCCGCAGTACCATAGGATACTTATTGATTATGTTTTGATAGCGCAGGTCAACTGGCACGAAGGGCCCCTTGCGTATGGGAAGCTCGCAGTCGAGCAGCTTGACGAAAGTATATATGTCGCTGTCCTTCAATGTGTTGATTGTCCTTTCTATTAGGGGAAGATCGGAGGCGCTGCCGGCGGTAGTGCTGATTATGTTTACCGTGGAAGCTCCGCTCAATCCCACTCTGAAGGGGTCATCGCTCCCTTCGGCTCCGTCTTTGTGGTATTTCAGCCCCTTGAGGTTGATTTCCAGCAGGTCGTAACGCCTCGTTGAATTGTCCTTTGCTCCGGCGAACTCCAGACGGATGCCGCAGTAGTTGCCTTCCGAGTCTTTTTCGAGACTCTGGAGATAGAGGGTCCTCGATGACAGGGTGAGGTCCTGCATTATGATGGAGGTATTGCTGTTGGGGGCTCCGTTTCCCTCGCTGTTGTCGTTGATTACCCTGGCCGTGAGTACATAATTCTTTCTTATGCACCCGTCACCGTCCAGATCGTCTACACTGAAATTGCGCACATCCTGCACGCTTACGGGAATGGTCTCTGACTCGGTGCTTGCCATCTGGGAGACATTCAGTGTGGCGCTCATCTGCCTGCCGGCCTTGTCGGAGGCCGTAAGGGTTATGATGGCTCCACGCCTTGCGTCGCTGATATTCTCCGAAGCGGCAAACACGAACTTATCGCCGATTACGCCGGGGACAGGCTCTTCTATCCATCCTTCTTCATCCTCATACTCCACAGAGTAGGATATTTCCTCAGCGGGAACATTATATACAAAGGGTACGGAATGGGTGCCGTTCTCGAAGCCTATCAGTACGTTCCTTTGCGGGAAACTGAAGTGTTCTTCGACGGCGTTGTTCTGGATCAGGACAAGTTCTATCTTGCGGGATTTTGTGGTCACGGTGATGACGGCCTTGCGTTCCTCGGCGCTGTTTGCCTTGATGTTCAGGTCGATGCGTCCGTCTCCCTGTACCGTAATGGAGCGGGAGGAAGGATCGGAGGCCAACTCCACCCAGTCCGCATCGTCCAGCGCGGCTGTCCATACGGTGTTGGAAATGATGTCAAAGCTGTGCGAGCCTTCTGAGGCATTTAGCTCCACGTCGGGAAATTCACAACCCAGTTCTTCCTCGGTGATGAACTCCGGCTGTATGGCGCAGGATGTCAGGGCAGCCAGCAGAAGCATATATGACCATATATTATGTCTCATACTATCAGAATTTCTAAAGTTCTCTACAGTAAATAGTTGTCAAGGTCAGCGTCGGCCAGGTCAGCGGCCGTGATGGAGCTCGATGAAACGACGAAATACACGGGTATCACTTTGCCGCTGCCGGCTACTTCCATTTTCACGGCGCGCAGCCTGTCCACTGTGTTGGGCTGACAGCTGCATTTTATGTAACCCGTTCCTTTTCCGGAGTTGTCGCTTATGGTGAGCCAGTCTCCTCCGGCAACGATTTCCGCCGTCCATTCTCCAGTGGAGTAGACGGGGAAAATGAAATCGAATTGTTCCTGTGCCTGGCTCCAACTGATGTTGATGCGCGTGTTGTTCACGCCGAGGTCCACGGAACTTGTCCATTCCTTATTGCAGCTGCAGAGGCAGAGCAGAGCTGCCGTTATGTAAAGAAAAAGTCGCTTCATATCGTTATTCTCCATATTCTTTATTGTCCAGAGCTCCGCCTGAATTGGCTACCTGATTCGAAGGAATGGGCCAGTAACGGTGGCAAGGCCTGATGTTGTCCAGCAGACGGGAGCAACTGTTGTACTGGATGGTTCTCTCGTACCATATTCCCCATCTTACCAGATCGAATTTCCTGCAGAATTCGCCGAAAAGTTCCTTGGCATATTCGCAGCGAATCTCCTCCATCAGCAATTCGTCCTTGCCGCCAACCTCCACGGAGGTCAGGTCAGACAGAGCTGCGCGCCGGCGTGTCATATTGAGATATTTCAATGCTTTTGCCTGGTCACCCAGCATCAGATGGGCTTCCGCAAGGCCCAGCAGAGCGCCGGCATAGCGGAAAATCTTGTAATTATTGTAGTCCCTGACATATTTCATATCCCAGCACCAGAATTTGTTGCCGAGCCAGGGACAGCCGCTGGCTTTGGCCGGTGAGGTGAACCACATTACCGCCCTGTTGCTTTCTGTCCAATCTTCCTCGGGTGTGGTGGGGTCAAAACCGCTCCATCTCCAGGCAAGATTTCCCGAGCCTCCCCTGGGGCTTGATGCTCCGTTGGAATATTCCCCGCTCCTGAGGTCCTCGGAGTTGTAGGGCAGAAGGTTCTGATAAACATAAGGTGTCGGACGGGCGCAGGAATAAATGTGGGCATCGTAGCCAAGTTCCGGTATGGCTATGCCGTTGTAGAAGCAGTGGGTGGAATCCCTTTGGGCGGCCTCCTCATCGTCCACGACTACAACGCGGCGTACGGGAGTAGTCCAGGGTGCGAGTCCTCCTATAATCTGGAGACCATTGGGTTCATAGACTTGAGGCAGTTCCAGAATGGATTCTTTGGTATATTTTCGGCTGAAGGGAACGTCGGACAGAGGATACTTGGACAGTTCTCCGTAAATCTCCTCAAGAGTAGAGAAGAAGTCCACGGCGTCTTCCCATCTGTGGTTCCACAGAGCCATCCTTCCTCCTATGTACAGGCCCACGGCTGCTCCTATCCTGTAGTCGGTGCCGTCTTCGTAAGTCCTGCGCAATTCAAGCGCCTGAATTCCTCCCTTGGATGTGGGGAGCAGATGATGACGCAGTTGCGCAATTATCGCATCTCTTGTGTCGTCGGCGCTCATTCTCGGAAGGGAGGCTATCCTGGCCCTGTTCTCCTCCGTCACTTCCTCCTCGTAATAGGGAACATCCCCGAAGGAAGAGGTCAAAAGATAGTAATGCAGAGCCCGTAGCACTATTGCCTCGGCCGTCAGCTGCCTTGCCTCCTTGTCGGAGATATAACCCTTTGCGTTTGCCTGTGAAATCACGTTGAGCATGGTGTTGGCTCTGGATACTCCATAGTAGGCATTCTGCCAGATGACGGTGGCGCATCCCGGACGGGAAGGGGAGATGTTGCAGATGGCGTTGTATTGGTTGGACACGTTCAGGTACATCAAATCCGTGTCACATTCGGTCATTTGCCAGAAGTTTACATTGGAGAAGATGGAACGTATGGGGGTGTAGCAGGCGTTCAAACCAGCCTGTATTTCCGTGACGTTCTTGTAGAATTTGTCCCTCTCGGAATAGGAAGTGACCTGTTCCTTCAGTGAACAAGATGCTGTCAGCATCAAAACGGCCGCAGCCGTCAATTTGAATAGTCTTGCTTCCATATCCTAATAAGTGAAGTTGATGTTGAAAACATAGGTCCTCGGGCGCGGGAAAGAGGCTGTGTCTATCCTCCTTGCGGCGGACGACGTGGACACATCCGGGTCAAAACCGGCATAATTCTTCCATAGCCACACGTTTTCTGCGCTGAAGCCCAGCACGATGTTGCGGCACCACTTGACTCTTGCCGGCATATTGAAGCGGTAACTCAGGGAGAGTTCCTTTAGCCTTATGTAGGAGGCGTCGTATATCATCCTGTCGTTGCCCACAAGGTCTTCGTAGCCGGCGCGCGGTATGTCCGATTCGGGATTGCGCACAGGATGCCAGGAATCCAGCAGATAACGGTATTTGTTGTAGGCCCTTGTGCCACTGCCGTTCCAGAACTCCGACAGATTGTAGATTTTGCCTCCGAGAGAGTAGGAGAAGTAGGCCTTGAGAGAGAGGTTCTTCCAAGTGAAGGTATTCTGGATGCCGCCATAAATCAAAGGGTCGCTGCTTCCCTGATATACAAGGTCATTCTGGTCGAGCAGTCCGTCGTGGTTGATGTCCATATAGCGGCATTCTCCTAGGGCAGGTGTAGTGTTGGTGGCGTAGGTCTTGGAAATGGCGTTCCTGTCAATCTCTTCCTGAGAATGCCATACACCGGCATATTGGTAGCCCCAAAGCGCATTCACCGGGTAGCCGTTGCGGTAGCCGTAGAGGGGTTGGGTGGTGTTTCTGGGGTTGTAGTATGTGCCTACCAGCCTGTCCTCACCTACGTTCTCCACTATCTGGTAGTTGTGGGTAAGGGTGATGTTGGTGGTCCAGCTGAATTTCCTGGTGCTGATGTTGCGAGAGGTCAGGGTTACTTCCACGCCCGTGTTGGTCGTGGTGCCGAGGTTGGTGAAATAACTGTCATAGCCTGTCGCCTGGTTGGTCTTCATCGCAAGGAGAAGGTCGGAGGTTCTTGAGTGGTAGGCGTCCACTTCCACCATCAGCCTTTCCTTGAAGGCCGAAAAGTTCAGGCCCACATTGTAGGAGTCCGTGGTTTCCCAGGTAAGATTGCTATTGGCAAGTCTTGCTGAATAGTAGCTTATGGGGCGGTAGTCTCCGAGCATCCACGAACTGCGTGAAGCTGTCAGCAGAGGAATGGACATATAAGCTGAAATGGCATCGTTGCCGCTTCGTCCGACACTTGCCCTGAGGCTCAGTTCGTCGAGCCATTTGGCTCCGCGCATGAACGTCTCATTCTTGATGTTCCACCTGAGGGCGGCTGCGGGGAAGAAGCCCCATTTTCTGTTCTGAGCGAAATTGGAGGCGCCGTCGGCTCTTGCGGTGAAGGTCAGATAATAGCGCTTGCGGTAGTTGTAGTTTGCCCTTGCCAGCACGGACATGCGGGAGACGATGGTTTCGTAGTTGTTTTCTGTAAGGTTCCTCTCGTCCGGCAGGCTGCCCATATTCTTGGATGTCACGTTGTCATCCATATAGCCAACGCCCCTTAGGTAGTTGTAGTAGCGGTTCTTATGTTCCACCGTGAAGCCCGCAAGCAGGTCCAGGGTATGAGCTCTTTTGAAGGTCTTGTTGAAGGTCAATGTGCTCTCACTCAAATAGTTGTGGTTCACGAAGGATTCATAGGCCGCCGTGCCTCCGGTCTGGAGCCTCTGGGCGAGGGGCAGGGTGGAGGGTGAGTAGTAGAAGCGCTGGGAAAGGTCGTAGTTGTACGAGAACTTTGTCACGAACTGCGTATGTTTGCCCAAAAAGAAACGGACGTAGGGCATCAGGTTGATGTTCTCCTGGTCCTGAACGTTGCTGACGGCTTCGGCGACCAGATACGGGTTGTCGAAAACAGAGCCTCCGGAGGATACTTCAGAGCCGTAGGCGTTCCAAGTGTCTTCCTTGGTGAGGAAGGGAACGAGGTAGATGGCCGCTCTGTTGTCCGTACCGGAAATGGCAGCCGTGGTCCTATCCGTTTTGCGGCGTGCATAATATATTCTTATGCCGAGCCTGACCCATTTGGCCGGATGGCTTTCCACAAGCACCCTGCCGGTCAAACGCTTGAAGCCGCTGCCTATCACCACGCCCTTGGTGTCGTTGTAGCTGAAGTTGGTGTCCACGCGAGTCACCTTGGTTCCTCCCGATACGGAGAGGTTATAGTCCTGATAAACGCCCGTTTGCGAAAGCGTCTTCACCCAGTCCGTGCCCTTCCCGAATTTGGAAGGGTCGGCGAAGAAGTAGTTGTCTCCCGTCTGGGGCTGGTTCTGGAGGGCGGACTCAAAGTATTTGACCATATTGCAGTATTCTGCAAATTCGGACGCATTCATCAGGTCCAGCTTGCCTGCTATCTGTGAAACGCCCGCCGAAGCCTTCAGTTTGATGCTCAGATTGGAGGAAACGGGACTTTGGGTGGTCACGAGTATCACGCCGTTGGCTCCCCTGCTGCCGTAGAGGGCAGTGGAAGACACGTCCTTGAGCACTGAGATGCTTTTTATGTCGCTCGGATTCAACTCACTCAGGTCCGAAACCGCATCCACTACGCCGTCCACCACGATAAGAGGTTCATTGCCTGCGGAAATGCTTCGCGCACCCCTTATCTGTATGGATGCGGAGGAGCCTGGCTCGCCTGTGGAAGACATAAAGTCCGCGCCGGCTATCCTGCCCTGCAGGGCAGATTCTATGGATGCGGCGGGAACGTCCTGCACAGATTTCATATCCACCGTGGCTACAGCACCGGTAAGGTCGGATTTCTTGGCTGTTCCGTAGGCGATTACCACCACCTCGTCCAGCTTGGAATCCTCGCTCTTGAGTGTGACATTTATTTCCTTGCGGCCCTTCACCTGTTCGAGCAGGGTTGTGAAACCGAGGCTGGAGAATTCCAGAAAGCCCTCGGGAGCCACCGAGATGGAGAATTTGCCGTCGATGTCGGCGACCACACCTTTTTTGTTGTTCTGTTTATCAATAACAGCGGCGCCGGGAATGGGGTCTCCGTTTTCGTCCTTGATCGTACCTTTGACGGTGATGTTCTGGGCACTCAACTGTATTGATGCCAGAAAAAGGGCCGCAAGCGCCAATAATTTAAATCTTCTCATAATGCAGACGCTATTTTATGAAAACGGTATCTCCTCCTGTCAAATTCCCGAGACTGCCCTTCCATACGGTGTCTGAAGAGCTTACTGCCACTCCGTTCAGAGTTCCGCTGAAATTGTTGGTGCCTTCGAGTGTGAGTGTAGCCACTCCTTCGGTTGCCACGTAGTTTTTGATATTGGCATGCTTGGCCACAGCGCCCACGAAGCCGACTCCCAAGGCTGACTTGGCTCCGGCGCTGTCGTATATAAGGTTGCAATCACAATTCTTGATGACAGCATCTCTCAAAATATAGCCCACGAGCCCTCCTGACAGACCGATGTATTTGCCGGAAAGAGCAAAACTGTTCTTGCTCACCCCCATGGTAACATTTGCGGAGCAATCTTCGAGAGTGGTGTAGCCGAGTCCTCCGACCAGTCCTCCCGTGCAGTCCGCGGTCGCAAGGTGGCCTGTGCGTATGCTGCCCGAAGAGGAACAGTTACGTATGGTCGAGGGGTCGTCGTAACTGCTGTAGAAACAGCCCGCTATGCCTCCCACGTAAATCTGGCGGGCTCCCGACATTTGGGCACCTCCGGCGGCCGAGAAAATACTCACGTCGATGCCTCCGTTGTTTCTGCAGTTGTCCATCTCCACATAGTAGCCGTCGTAGGCCGTTGCGGTCGCTCCTCCTACCTTATAATAGAAATCGGTGTTTTCATTGTTTACACAACTTCTTCCAAGGATTCCGCCCACTGCGTAAGCATAATTTGTAAAGCTGTGGTTTTCGTCCTGCCATACGGTAATGTTGCCGTTGTTGGTGCAGTTTTCGAAGCGGGTGAATTCCCCATCTGACTTGCCCTGATTTATGAAGCCTACAATGCCTCCGATGGCGAGTTTCGTAAGGCTATAGGAGCCGTTAGATGCCCTTTTGATGGTGATGTCTCCGCTGTTTTCGCAGTTGATGAAATCTCCGTTGTGCAGTTGAGTCACACCGTTTTCCGTGAGATTCCTCTGGGCGCGGCAGCAGAGTCCCCCTCCATAGACTGTGCGGTTTTCTGTGATTTCCATAGAGATGGCTATGTTGCCCGTGTTCTTGGAGTCCTTTATAATACCGGCATTGTCGGTGACCAGCCCGGCAAGCAGTATGTTCTTGTTCTGACCGGACAGTTCCACGTTCATCTGGTTGGTACATCCCTCTATCAGACCTCTGTTGTAGGCAGCGAGGTTGCCCGTACCGCGGTCGCTGTTTGCACTCTGTGCTACCCTTGTACCTCCCAGAACAAGATTTTTTACAATGCCTTGTGGCTCTATCAGCAGAAAGAGTGCTTCGGTTGCGTTGGCTCTTTTGATGCTGTGGCCGTTGCCGTTGAAGGTATAGTTCCAATTCTCAATTTGGGTAAGGTCGCCTCCGTAGGAAATGTCGGCGGCGAGTGTAGCCACACCGGTTTCCGGGTTTACCCACCTGTCTATCTGCTCCT
>JAEDMF010000219.1 GCA_016303175.1 Bacteroidales bacterium | reverse complement strand
CGGCTCAGATCGAACCGTCTCCCTTTCAATCCTCGAATTCCTCCAGCAGCGTGTCCAGATGGGAATTGCTGTAGGACTTGATTGCGCAGGCCGCGTCCCGCAAGGCCTCCCACTCCGGTATCTGCATTGCCAGACGGTCTCTCTTGCCTCTTACCAACCACAGGGTCTCATCCTGCCAATCTACTCTGGCAGAGTCATTTATGGCCTTCTTTGCTTTGTTGTTCATAGTCTTCTCTCCTTCTTGATGCCGCACGCGAGTATCTTTACTATGTGTATGGTTTTGATGGGCATTTTTTCTGCGCTGATGATGCCGCTCTGATGCATCAGGCAAGAGGAATCCGCCGCAGTGATGTACTCCGCTCCCGTGGCAAGATGCCGTTTCACCTTATCCTGGCCCATACGTATGGATATGGGACTTTCCTCTATGGAAAACAGTCCTCCGAACCCGCAGCATTCGTCCGCCCTTTCGGGTTCCACTACCTCGATGTCCCGAATCAGGCCGAGCAGGTCTCGGAGCTTGTTGAAGTGGGGTATATTCTGCTCGGAAGGGGAGCTCAGCCCTGCCAGCCGTACTCCGTGGCAGGAGTTGTGTAGGGACACCTTGTGCGGGAAACTTCCGGGCAGGGCATCGGGACGCAGAACATCGTGGATGAACTCACAGATTTCGTACAGACGGCCCTTGAACTTTTCACCGTAGTGCTCTTTGATGTAGGTAATGCAGCTGGCGGAAGGGCTGACTACAACTTCGTATTCGCCCAGGAGCTCACTCATACGTTGTTCCAGACGGGCGGCCTCTGCTTGGTAGCCGGCATTCCCCTGTGGCTGTCCGCAACAGGTCTGGCCGTCCGGGATGACTACCTCGCAGCCGAGATATTCCAAAAGGCTCCGGCAGTCCTGTATGACTTCGGGGTCCGTTGCCCTGACGTAGCAGGGTTGGAAAAGCGCAACTTTAAGTTTCATATTCTTATATCGAATTTCTCATTATAAGGGTGCAGGGGTTGGCAACGGTGCGCAGAGCCTTGTCTTCCACCATTTCGGCAAGTGTTTTCCCCATACTGTTGAAATCTGTCGTGAGTGTGGAAATGCCTCCTGCGAGTATCTCCTTCATCGGAGTGTCGTTGTAGGAAATTATGCCTATGTCCTTGCCCGGGGTCAAATCGAGTTTCTTGGCAAGTTTCAGCAGTTCCACCAGCTCTTTGTCCTCCGCTGTTATGAACAAATCCCCCCGCTCGATGCGCCAGTCCTTGATGCTCGGGATGAGGTCGCTTTTGAAACGGTTTTCGATGCAGAAGCGCCTTAGACCCAGATAACGCTCCTCCGGCTCTATTTCCGAGCGCTGTATCAGAATGAGTCTCTTGTATTTGTGCAACTTGGGCAGACCTGAGCTCAGGGCCTGGTAAGTATCCTCCTCAAAGTCCTGACCTACAGATGAATACTTCCCGACGAGAGCTCTGTCATAGTGGTCGGCGAGCACTATGTGCCCCTCGATGTTCTCAAGGATGTGCTCTATCCCTGTGAACTTGCCCGGCATCAGTACATAGCTGTTGTACTTTCCGTTTGCGCTGCGCAGCAGGGCCTCGAAAACATTGCGGTTGTAGTTGTGGAACATTATGTCCACGCTGGCCGTGTTTCCTATTGTGCTGATGAAGGAATTGTAGATTGCCTCCTTGAAGGCGGTGAACTCATTGAAGAGCAGGAGCACTTTCTCCTTGATGTTCACCTGGTCGCTGGCCACATAGTAGCCTATCGCCGAGACAGACTCTATCAGCCCGCGCGATTTGAGCTCGTCCATAGCGAGAAAAACCGAACTCCTGGATATCCCGAAGCGTATTTTCAGGGCGTTTACCGAGGGGATGTGGTCGCCTATCCTATACTCGCCGGAAATGATTTTCTGCTCGATAAAATGGACGATGGCTTTGTATTTTTGCTCTCGTATCATAATAAACTGGTTTGCAAATGTACAATAAAAAATCAGACTGGTATAAACTAGTATGAAAATTTGTATATTTGTTATGGTAAATGGGCTTGGTGTTCAACGCAGGATGCATCCGATGTGCATATCCAGTGCAATACGCAATAAG
>JAEDMF010000052.1 GCA_016303175.1 Bacteroidales bacterium | reverse complement strand
TATGATAAGTGAAACAAGTTTTATGGAGATGCAGTCCAAGATGGACAACATCATCTCAACCTTGAACATCATCAAGGATGGGACAGTAGAAAGGGTGTATAACACCAAGGAGTTATCAGAGTATCTCAAAGTGGGAGTATCTGCAATTGAAAAGATGAGACAGGATGGGGACTTGTCCTATGCCAGGTTGGGAAGGACATATATCTACACCCAGACAGATGTAGATAACCTCATCAGGAATAACCACATAGAGTTTGTGAGATAGTATGGAAGGAAAGTTTTTTCTCAGGACTGACAACAAACCCAATGAGTTTGGGGAACAGATGATACATATCCAGTACTGCACCCAGGGGGTTCCTTGCAAGAAGAAAACAGGGATTGCAGTGAAACCAGAGTTCTGGTTGGGGGACAAGGGGAATGGTAGGTATATCAAGGAAGGACCTCATGGTCACCCCAAGGGAAAGTTACTGAATCAGAGATTGACCAACATCAAGAAGGAATATGACCAGATTATTGACAGTCTCCTTCTCAAAAAGAACCAGGTCATACCTGTCCCTGTATTGAGGAGTATCCTCAATGGTACATATAGTGAGAAACTGGAAATAGAGAGGGGTAAGGTGGATTTTGTCCAGTTTGTCCTGGACTTCAATGAAGAAGAGTATAAGATTGGGAGGGTTTCATATTCTATCTTGGTAAATACAAGGAGTTATATGAAGAAGTTCAAGGAGTTTCTTCAAAGGGTAAAGCACATCCATACCTGCACCAATAACCTTCTGTACTGCAAGGATATAACAGTGGATTTGATAAGGGACTACATCCTTTGGAGGAAGGATATTGGAAACTCCAATGACACCATCAACCACTCCTTGACACCAATCTTCAAAGCTCTCAAAAAGTGTTTTAGAGAAGGGTGGATAACCAGAGAGACTTATGATGAAATCACAGAGTGTTACCTTCCTTCAACTGGGAAGGTGTTGGGAGAGGATAAACAGTTAGAGTATCTGACCATAGACCAGTTAAAGAAACTCAAAGAAGTTGCTGCCAAGGCCAAGTATGACAGAACCAGAGACTTTGTAGATATGTTTATGTTTTCTGTCTTTTGTGGTGGATTAAGGGTGAGTGACCTCATCACTTTGAAGTGGGATGAAATAGATATGGAAAACAGGATGGTTAGACACTACCAGGTCAAGAACCATAGTAGGAAAGCTCTCCTCCTTATCATACCAATGGCAAAGGGTGGTATTGAGATATTGAAGAGATGGAAGGGAAGGAATGAGAACTATGTGTTTGGGATGTTGGATGATGAGTTTGACCTGAGTGATGAAGAGAGATTTCAAGAGATCAAACAATCCAGAACAAGGACAATCAACCAATCCTTGGCTGCCCTTGGAGAGAAAATAGGACTACCCTTCAAACTCCACATACACTGTGCAAGACACACCTTTGGTATCAATGGTCTGAACAATGGGGGAGATATCAAGACCATCTCTACTCTGATGGGACACTCTACTACCCTTGTCACTGAAAAGGTTTATGCCACCTACCTTCCAGAGACCTTACAGAAGACTGTGGAGAAGTGTTTGGACTTTGAAATATAGTGTAAGAATAGTTAAGGATAGTATTCAGTACTTTTCAAGGATAGTACATCTGATTTCATCATCTCTGGGGAGAACAAGAGTACAATAGAGTGTAGAGAAATGATATAAAGATATAATATATTGATTTACAGTATTTTATAAGGGCATTGACCTAATCTGGTTGATGCCTTTATTGTTTTGAGTTACTATTACCTTTTTTATGATGAAAACTCATTTTTAAGGATAGCGTGTAGGGAAGTAGAGGCTCCAAATGTGCCCATTTTTACCCCATTTCAGGGCACAAAAAAACCAAGGAACTATCCTTGGTTCTCTCATAACTTATTGATTTTCAGTAAAATTTAACTGACAATCCTGTTAATACTCCTCCTCGTTAAAGAAGAAGTCTTCTTTGTCGGGGTAGTCGGGCCAGATGTCCTCTATGGACTCGTACATTTCGCCGTCGTCCTCAAGTTCTTCGAGGTTCTCGATTACTTCTTCGGGAGCGCCGCTGCGTACGGCGTAGTCTATCAGTTCGTCTTTGGTAGCAGGCCAGGGTGCATCTTCCAAGCGATATGCAAGTTCAAGTGTCCAATACATAGTTCAAATCTTTTAAGGGTTGCAAAGGTAACCAAAAAAACTATAAATGAAACAATTTTTGTATCTTTGTCACATTATGTGTGGCTGAAGTTCAGCCGGTTGGTACAATTATCGGGCCACGACGGCAGCCGGAAGCTATGGCAGACACGGAGACTACGGCAGTCACGGCAGCCGGAACCCACGGCAGACACGGTACGACGATATCACGATATGTCATATACGAAACAGGAAATATTTGACGAGCAGACGACAGCAGCCCTTGCGGAGCATTATAAGGCTATACTCCATCTGCTGGGGGAGGACGAGAACCGCGAGGGTTTGCTCAAGACCCCTGAAAGGGTGGCGAAGGCAATGCAGTTCATCACTCAGGGTTATTCCCAAGACCCCTCCGAGCTGCTACGCTCCGCCCTTTTTCACGAAGAATACAAGCAGATGGTGCTGGTCAAGGACATTGAACTCTACAGCACCTGCGAGCATCATCTTATGCCCTTCATAGGCAAGTGCCACGTGGCCTACATTCCCAACGGCACCATTACGGGGCTGAGCAAGATAGCCCGCGTCGTGGAGGCCTATGCGCGCAGGCTTCAGGTTCAGGAGAGGCTGACCGTGCAGGTGCGCGACTGCATACAGCAGACGCTCAACCCCCTTGGAGTGGCAGTTGTCATTGAGGCGAGGCACACCTGTATGAGTATGAGGGGAGTGCAGAAAGCGGACGCCGTGACCACCACCTCCGCATTCAGTGGCATCTTCCTGAACGACGTCAGGACAAGGAACGAATTTCTACAATTGATACGTCAATGAAAGGTATAGTGTTGGCGGGAGGCTCGGGCACCCGTCTTTATCCCATCACCAAGGGCGTGAGCAAGCAACTTCTGCCCATTTACGACAAGCCTATGGTGTATTACCCCATCAGTGTGCTTATGCTGGCGGGCATAAGGGACATTCTCATAATCAGTACTCCACAGGATTTGCCCGGGTTCAAGCGTCTGCTTGGTGACGGGAGCGACTATGGCCTGCATCTGGAATATGCGGAACAGCCCTCGCCCGATGGTCTTGCACAGGCATTTATAATAGGTAAGGATTTTGTCGGGGAGGATACTGCCTGCCTTGTGCTCGGCGACAACATCTTCTATGGCGCAGGTTTCGAGGAAAAGCTTGCACAGGCTGTGAAGGATGCCGAGGGAGGAAAGGCCACGGTGTTTGGCTACAGAGTGAGTGACCCGGAACGCTACGGAGTGGCCCAGTTCGACGAGGAAGGCAATTGCATCAGCATAGAAGAAAAACCTGCTCATCCCAAGAGCAATTATGCGGTCGTGGGCTTATATTTCTATCCCAACCGTGTTCTCGACGTAGCGGGGAGCATCAAGCCCTCGGCCCGTGGCGAATTGGAAATCACTTCGGTCAATCAGGCGTTCCTCTCCACTTCGGACCTTAAGGTGCAGTTGCTCGGAACGGGGTTTGCCTGGCTTGACACTGGTACACACGACAGTCTTAGTGAGGCCTCCATCTTTGTGGAAACCCTTGAGAAGCGCACAGGCATAAAGATAGCCTGCTTGGAAGCCATTGCATATTCCAAAGGCTGGATAGACGCCGCCACGCTTGAAAGGCTTGCACGACCTATGAGCAAGAACCCGTACGGCCGCTACCTGCTGAGCCTCGCGGCCAAGGATAAAGGAATATGAAAAAAATAACCAGCATCATCTATGAATAATCTTTCCGGTACATATTGCTTTTCTCATCGGTCATTTAGCACCACTAAACTCCCTCTTCGAAAATCAATCTGTTCTCGAAAATCTTATCCATATCTAAAGCAGGTTATTTTTTTTCATATTCCTAAGACCGGGATGCGGATGCTTGAGCGTCCTAACTCTTGCCGGGGCGCGGCCTTCGCCATAGCGAACCAAAGCGTATAATCGAACCATAGTGAGCCATAGCGGCCCTCATCAGAGCGAACCATATCGAACCATAACGGATAATCGAACCATAGCGGAAAAAATGCAGAAGACCATAATGATTACGGGCGGCGCCGGCTTCATCGGCAGCCATGTCGTCAGACTATTTGTGAACAAATACCCCCAGTACCACATCCTCAATGTGGACAAGCTTACCTATGCCGGCAACCTCGCCAACCTCAAGGATATAGAAGACAAGCCCAATTACACCTTCGTTAAGGCGGACATCTGCGACTTTGACCGTATGGTGGACCTGATGAAGAAGGAAAATGTGACGGGCATCATCCACCTTGCCGCCGAGAGCCACGTGGACCGCAGCATCAGGGACCCTTTCACTTTTGCGCGAACCAACGTAATGGGTACGCTGTCCCTTCTGCAAGCTGCCAAACTGTGCTGGGATGAGCGGCCGGACGGATATGAAGGCTGCCGCTTCTACCATATTTCCACGGATGAGGTTTACGGCGCTCTGGAACTGAACCATCCGGAAGGCATACCCGCTCCCTATTCCACGACGGCTTCCTCCGGAGAGCACCACGCCGTGTATGGAGACGACTTCTTCCTTGAGGACACAAGGTACAACCCCCATAGCCCGTACAGCGCATCCAAAGCTTCTTCTGACCACTTTGTGAGGGCCTTCCACGACACCTATGGCCTGCCCACCATAGTCACGAACTGCTCCAACAACTACGGTCCCTACCAGTTCCCTGAGAAGCTTATCCCCTTGTTTATCAATAATATACGCAAGCGTAAACCGCTCCCCGTATATGGAAAGGGAGACAATGTAAGGGATTGGCTCTATGTGGAGGACCACGCCCGTGCCATCGATATCATCTTCCATAAGGGGGAGGTGGCCCGTACCTACAACATAGGCGGGTTCAACGAGTGGAAGAACATTGATATTATCAAGGTGCTCATTAACACCGTGGACCGCCTGCTCGGCCGCGCGGAAGGGGAGGATCTCGATCTTATTACTTATGTCACAGACCGTGCGGGCCACGACAAGCGCTATGCCATCGATAGCCGCAGACTCAAGGATGAACTCGGTTGGGAGCCTTCCCTCCAGTTCGAGGAAGGCATAGAGAAGACAGTGCGCTGGTATCTTGACAATGAGACTTGGCTGGAGAACGTAACCAGCGGCGATTATCTCAAGTACTACGACGAAATGTACAGGGGCCGCTAAAGCAGGCTCTTGAAACGCTCGGGAATGCGTACGACTATCTTCAATTCCAGCATAGAGGGCTTGTTCCACGCGTGGGGCTGGCGGAAAACGGTCTGGAGGAGTCGGGAAATGCGTGTCCACCTGTCAAAATCTCTGGCAGGCAGTTCGGTCGCATAGCATATCGTTCTGGAGCGCTTTGTAATGTGTCTGCCCCAACCCTGCCTCAGACGGTCCTGGTCCTCCATACGCTCTTGCAACTTCTTTCTGTCGCAATAGCCGAAATGCATCAAATACAGGCCTTTGCCTATGTGGAAATTATGACCTTTGACGCGATGGAAACCGCTACCCCACACGCAGGGACGTGCAATAATTGAGGGCTTGGTATAGCGAGTCCCTATCTGGGCATAACTACGCTGACTGAGGAAACTCCCTTCCTCGCGAAGGTCGCCTTCTTCTCCGATTTTCTGTCCAAAATCCAGTCCCAGGCCGCTCAGGCTTGTCTTTATCCTCTGTCCAGCGAGATATTCCGGAAGGCTCATTCCGAGCAAGGGGTCCACTACCAGGAACTCATCGGCGTCAGTGCCTATGATTAGCCCGTAACCGCGGTCAAACAGTTCTGCTGCCTTGGCGGACAGGAACTTGATGCGCCCCTTGTCCGAGGAGACCATATCGCTGCCCACCTTCGCTTGTATGCTGCAGTTGGTTCCTGCGCAGAAGTCGGGGACACTCTGGTCGAGTCCGTCGAAGTAGATGAACAGGTTCTCCCTGCCGAACTGCTTCCCGTAGTATTCAACCCATTTCCGCAGGTGAAAATCATCGTTGCGGACCATTGTGAGCGCTGCTATCTTCATACTATCAAAAATTTTTACATATATAAAAATTTTGTGAGAGTATGATAGCCGTTCGCTATCGCTCACTCTCACGATGAAAATCATTTGATATCGCCCTTGGGCGAAAATATATCAAAGATTTTCATGTTCGGTTTCATCTCAATTTCCAGCGTTTATGGGTCCACAGATAGTTATAGGGTTGCCTGCGCAAGTCACCTTCCAGTAGCTCGTAGAAGCGGTTGACAATCTCTTCAACCGGCATTTTGGACGCGTCCTCGCATATTACCTCGTATGTGTAGTCATATCCTCCTTCCTCCCTGCCCCATATATGCTGGTACAGTATTGCCATGGAGAACTTGGCCGCTATGCCTGCGGCGGCGGTCATACTCTTGCACTCGTGGCCCATGAAACTCACTGTCTGATAGTTTTTTGCAAGGCTGTAGGGCTTCTGGTCCGTGTTCATGCTGTATAGCCTCTTTTTATCCTTGTGCTCTATCACGAAGCGCAGAATGTGACGGCTTTCCTGATAACCGTCGAAGCGGGAAGGCTCTGAAGCAGGGGAGATGCGTATGTCCTTCATCACCTCGTCCAGCACCTTGTTCTTGATTTTGCGATAGACCGAACAGATGTCGTAGTCATCGAAGACCAGCGGAATGTCGCTGTCGAAGTAGCGTATGCCGCCGAAAATCTCCCAGTTGCCCGTGTGGGTGGACAGTATCATAACGCTGGGAGCCTGTTCGAATGCTCGGTTCAGCACCTCGGGGTTGGTGATGCGGGCTATGTGGCTGCGGCGCAGGCGCTTGTGCGAGGAGGCCCCGAACCAGACGGCTTCCATAAATATGGTTGCAAAGTGGCGGTAAAAGCGGTGCCTTATCTTCAGTCTTTCCTCTGGACTTTTTTCTGGAAAGGCGAGAAGGAGATTGCTGTCTGTGACATCAACCCTGTAGTGCACCGGATACTCCAATATCCAGCCAAGGATGCGTGCTTTGAAACGGAGCAGTCCGAGAGGGAAGCTGCCGATCATCCACAACAGGGCTTTGACAGATTTGACTTTGATTTTATGCCACATAAGCAGGTCTTCACGCAAGATTTTACAAAGATAAAAATAAAAAATACATATCTTTGTCCGATTGACATTAGATAAGATGAAAAACAAAATTTTTTACCTTCTTGCAGGCTTGATGTCCGTCGCCTGCGCTCCGAATGAAATTACTTACGAACAATGCGAAACTTACACTCTGATTCACCAGACTAAGGGCCCGGACTTGGGCTATGTGTCGGCTCCGATACTCACTATCGACGGCTATGCCTTCAAGGACCTTGACAGGGACGGCGAGCTGGACATCTACGAAGACTGGCGCAGGAGCGACGAAGAGCGTGCGGAGGATTTAGCATCCAAACTGCCGGTGGAGCGTATCTGCGGCCTGATGCTTTATTCTTCTGCTGTCAATCCTATGGTGCCTGAGCTCAACGCGAAGCACGAGAAATACATCAGGGAGGACTACATCCGCCATATGCTGGTGGCGTCAATCAAGGATGCGTGGACAGGAGCGTCGTGGTCCAACAATGTCCAGGCTCTTTGCGAGGCTGAACCCTTCGGCATACCCTCCAACAATTCCACCGACCCCCGCAATTATACCAACGGCAAGGCAAACACCAGCGCGTATCAGCACGAGCCTGACGGCGAATTCAATCCTGATGCGGCCTCAAGCATTTCCAAATGGCCCCGTGAGGTGGGAATGGCGGCCACCTTCGACCCTGAAATTACCAGGGTCCACGGCGAAATAGTCTCTGCGGAGTATCGTGCCCTGGGCATTACCACAGCCCTCTCACCTCAGGCCGACCTTTCCACAGACCCCCGCTGGAGGCGCTTCTACGGCACTTTCAGTGAGGACCCCGCCCTCAATAGGGACATAGTGCGCGAGTATTGCGACGCCTTCCAGTCCACTCCCGGCAGCAAGGACGGTTGGGGCAATCAATCAGTCAACTGTATGGTAAAACACTGGCCGGGCGGCGGTACCGGTGAGTCCGGAAGGGATGCCCATTTCGGCATAGGCAAGTATGCGGTTTATCCCGGCAACAACTTCAACGAGCACCTAATTCCCTTTGTGGAGGGAGCCTTCGCCTTGAAGGGAGGCACGCGCCAGGCCTCAGCCGTAATGCCTTATTATACAATTTCTTACGGTCAGTCGCCCGATGGGGAGAACGTGGCCAATGGCTTCAGCCGCTATATTGTGCAGGACCTGCTCAGGGACAAGTACGGATATGAGGGTGTAGTCTGCACAGACTGGGGCATTGTCGGCACATACGAAAAGGTTTACCAGCATAGTGGCAAGCCTTGGGGCGTGGAGACATTGAGCCCTGCCCAGAAACGCCTGAAGTGCTTTGAGGCGGGCGTGGACCAGCTTGGAGGCGCGGCTGAGAATGAAATAAGCATAGAGGCCTATAGGCTTTGGGCCGACAAGTACGGCGAGGAGAGCGCCCGCGAGCGCTTCGAACTTTCGGCCAGACGCATACTTCTGAACATCTTCCGTGTAGGTAATTTCGAAAATCCCTATGTCAGCCCCTATTATGCCGCTGCCACTGTGGGATGCAGGGACTTTGTGGCGGCCGGCTACGATGCCCAAGTCAAGTCCATAGTAATGGTAAAGAATCACAATTCCACTCTACCTGCCGCAACCCGCGCCAAGGTGTATCAGCCCCTGCGCAAAGTGGCTCCTGCGTTGACACACTGGCAGAAACTTGTGCCCGCCTACGAGGAATATCCTTTCAGCGCAGAGCTGCTCGGTCAGTACTTTGACATAGTGGATACCCCTGAGGAAGCCGATTTCGCCCTTGTTTCCATCAAGTGCCCCATAGGTCATTGGGGATACATTATGCCTGACGCGGAATATCCCGACGGCCACTATCAGCCTATCAGCCTGCAGTGGGGACCTTATACAGCGGAATATGCAAGGGAAAGAAGCATAGCCGGGGGCGATCCTACTGAGGCTTCCGACAACCGTTCCTACAAGGGTTATACGGAGAAGAGCTTCAACGAGGGGGATATGCATCTGGTGCTTGACACCAAGAAAGCTATGGGTGACAAGCCGGTAGTCGTTGTGGTTGCCACGGACCGTCCTTTCGTTCCGGCGGAGATAGAGCCCTCGTGTGATGCCATCCTATTGAGCTTCGGTGTGAGCAACAATGCCCTTCTGGACATCATCAGCGGCAAATTTGAGCCTTCGGGTCTGCTGCCTCTCCAACTCCCTGCCGATATGAAGACGGTCGAGGAGCAGTGCGAGGATGTGCCTCGTGATATGGTCTGCTACAGGGATGCTGACGGCAATTTGTATGATTTTGCCTTCGGTCTGAACTGGTCCGGCGTCATTGACGACTCCCGCGTCAAGAAATATCGCTAAGATTTCCCCGCGGTAATACCGCACAATAAACACAAACAGTCAGGGTGACCCTCAGTCTTTCGACTTCCGGCCACCCTGATTTTTTTACCCGATAAAGGGGAAGGATTACTTATTCAGAGCCTGAGCTACGTCAACTGCACAGGCAACGGTGCAACCTACCATAGGGTTGTTGCCTATGCCGAGGAAGCCCATCATCTCCACGTGTGCGGGAACTGATGAAGAACCTGCAAACTGAGCATCAGAGTGCATACGGCCCATAGTGTCGGTCATACCATATGAAGCGGGACCGGCAGCCATATTGTCGGGGTGGAGAGTACGGCCTGTGCCGCCGCCCGAAGCAACGCTGAAGTAGGGCTTGCCTGCGAGCACACGCTCCTTCTTGTATGTACCTGCAACAGGATGCTGGAAACGTGTGGGGTTGGTGGAGTTGCCGGTGATGGAAACGTCCACACCCTCTTTCCACATAATTGCCACGCCCTCACGAACGTCGTCGGCGCCATAGCAGCGCACCTTTGCGCGGGGACCGTTGCTGTATGCAATCTCACGCACAACCTTGAGCTCGCCTGTGAAATAGTCGAACTCGGTCTGCACGTATGTGAAACCGTTGATGCGGGAAATAATCTGTGCGGCATCCTTGCCCAGACCGTTCAGGATGCAGCGGAGAGGTTCCTTGCGCACCTTGTCAGCCTTTGCAGCAATCTTGATGGCGCCTTCGGCGGCTGCGAAGGACTCGTGGCCGGCGAGGAAGGCGAAGCATTTTGTCTCCTCGCGCAGAAGCATTGCGGCGAGGTTGCCGTGGCCCAGGCCTACCTTGCGGTCGTCGGCAACTGAACCGGGGATGCAGAAGGACTGAAGACCTATGCCTATGGCTTCAGCAGCTTCGGCTGCGTTCTTCACACCCTTCTTGAGGGCGATTGCGGAG
>JAEDMF010000218.1 GCA_016303175.1 Bacteroidales bacterium | reverse complement strand
GAGGTTGGCGGGAACGCCGCGGGGAAGTTCTCCGATGAGGGCGGAGGGATGGGCTCCGATAGGATTGAAATAGCGCAGGGCGATGCCATGCAGGCCTTCATAAGCCTTTACACAATCGCGCAGTATGTCCTCACAAATCTGTTTGGTATTGCCGTAAGGAGAGGTAGCGCTCTGGCGTTCGCTCTGTTCTGTAACAGGCAGTTTGTCTGTCTCACCGTACACCGTAGCGGAAGATGAGAAGAGAATGTTGGAGCAGCCGTTGTGCCTTGCCGCATTGATTACGTTGACAAAAGACTCTAGATTGTTGCCATAATACTTGAGGGGGTCGGCGACGCTCTCTCCCACTGCCTTGAAGGCAGCAAAGTGGATGACGGCATCAATGTGGTACTTCTTGAAAAGGGCATCTGCAGAGGGTGCATCGCAAAAATCCATCTCAACCAGAGGTAGTTCCTTGCCGAGAATCTTGCACACGCCGTCGTAGCAGGTGCGGTCACAATTGGAGAAATTGTCTGCTATGACCACATCGTAACCGCTGTTGGAAAGTTCTACTGTAACATGAGAGCCGATATAGCCGGCGCCTCCTGAAACCAAAACTGTTTTGCTCATATTTTTATTCTTTAAACAAATTTTTTACAAGTTCCGTAACATCCCCTACCTTGACCACTTCTATGCCCTTCATCACGTGCTCCACAGAGGCGTATTTTGAAACGAAGATACGCTTGAAGCCCAGCCTTGCGGCCTCGCTCACCCTGCGGTCGGTCTGACTGACGGGGCGTATCTCGCCGCTCAATCCGACCTCGGCAGCAAAGCAAAGGTCAGCGGGTATGGACAAATCGAAATTGCTGCTGAGCACAGCGCAGATTACCGCAAGGTCGCAGGCGGGGTCATTTACCTTGAGTCCCCCGGCCACATTGATGAATACGTCCTTCTGGGCCAGTTTGAAACCGGAACGTTTTTCCAACACTGCCAGCAGCATATTCAGACGACGCTGGTCAAATCCCGTAGCAGAGCGCTGGGGAGTGCCGTAAGCCGCACTGGAGACGAGCGCCTGCACCTCAATCAAAAAGGGCCGGGTGCCGTCAAGCATGGCACATACCGCCACTCCGCTCAGGCCCTCGGCGTGCATAGGAATAAGCATTTCCGAAGGATTCGTCACCTCCCGCAAGCCCGTGCCCGTCATCTCGAACACCGCCAGCTCGGAAGTACTGCCGAAGCGGTTCTTTATGCCACGCAGGAGGCGGTATGCCCCCCTGTTTTCACCTTCGAACTGGAGCACCACATCCACAATGTGTTCAAGCACCTTGGGGCCCGCTATGCTGCCCTCCTTGGTGATATGGCCGATAAGGAAGATGGGAGTGCCGCTCTCCTTGGCATACCTAAGCAGCAGGGAAGCACATTCACGCACTTGGGAGACACTGCCCGACGAACCTTCCAGCGAATATGAATACATAGTCTGAACGGAGTCCACAATGAGCAGGTCGGGATTGACGCGGCGCGCCTCTTGTATTACGTCCTCTATACAAGTCTGGCTGTATATCAGGCAGTTATCCTGATTTCCTCCTATGCGAGAGGCCCTCATCTTGACCTGTGCGAGGCTCTCCTCTCCGGTCACATAGAGCACCTTGAGCTCGGGATTCATCATAGGAATCTGCAAGGACAAAGTAGACTTTCCGATACCCGGTTCTCCTCCAATAAGCACCAGTGAGCCCCTTACCAGACCACCTCCAAGCAGGCGATCCACCTCGGCGATATGCAGGGATATTCTCTGAGAGTCGTCAGTGCCGACCTCGGACAACCTTACGGACACGGAGTCTTTTGAAAGCGACGCCACCTTCCTCTCAGACGAAGGACCTTTTGCCACCTTTTCTTCCACCATCGTATTCCACTCTCCACACGCGGGGCACTGACCCATCCACTTGGGGGACTCATTTCCGCAACTCGTGCAGAACCATACACTTTTAGTCTTCATCGGCGATGCCATAGCACTTCAACAGTTCTTTCCCTGCAAAAATACACAAAAAAAGGGAAGCATTATGCCTCCCCATTCATTTTCGCCTTAGTAATCCTCAAAAAATAACTTGCATCATCTTTGAAAATCTTTTCGGTCCATATTTCCTCCCTCATCAGTCACAT
>JAEDMF010000001.1 GCA_016303175.1 Bacteroidales bacterium | reverse complement strand
AACCTGACGGGTGGTTGATTTCAAGTTCGGTATGGAAAGGAATAGGCTCACCATAGCCGTTGAGGCTGGCATTGAAAACCTCCTGCTCGGCATTTATTGCAATCAAAGTGCTGGTTGCCGTGGTCGGCGGGAAGAGTATGTCCCCGACATACACAGGCAAGGGCATTTCTTCCTTACTGGACACCGAATTGATAGTCAAGGACTTTCCCTCCCGTTGTTCATATCCGGGAATCAAATGATAGCCCAAATCCACCGGTTCCCCTTCCGTTTCTATGGTCTGCCATTGGTCGCCGCTCGAGCACGCAGTCAATATTATGTTGTTGCAGGCTTTGATAGTAACGGACTTTATGGTAATCCTCTGCTTTACCTCCGAAATATGTGCCTTGAACCTGAACGACATACAAGTCAACAAGTGGGTAGGACATACTAGAGGTTCCAGATTCCTCACCGCAGTATAATAGCTGAAAGAGTACAATTTCTCATTAGGAGAAGAAGTTGACCAAGCATAAGCTTTGGAACCCATAACATCCTGAGTGCCGTCTATACGCAAATGTCGGCATATTCTGTCCTCCAGAACCTTGGTGGCGCCTTTCTCGGCATTGTCGGCATACCAGGCGAACATCGCATAGCCTTCCTTGGCCCGCTCGTGCCAAGGATAATACACGGGCGCGTCGCCATCCTTGAGCATCCAATCCAGTTTGGAATCCTGCAAATTCACTACCGCCGGACGATTCTGAAGCAGGAAATTGGCCGAATTCCTGAATGATACTTTCTGATCATTGCGGACTATGCTCACATACATCGTATCGTTCTCAAGCTTCGTAAGATCCTGCAGCGTCCCCTTGCCCTCGTAGGTCGCCTTGGATTCCTCCTTGTCCGCAAACCTGATTACCACGGCAATTGGATCGACCGCAAGGGTAGTGGGGTCGAAAGGACCGCTGTACGAGCCGTCAAGACAGCCGGCAGCTGTCAAGAGCACGCCGCACATCAGCAATATCCTATGAGTTATTCCGCGTCTCATCAGTTGAATTCAGGTTCTTCAGGTTCAGTGCCTTCAAATTCTTCTCCATCTTCCCACTCAAACTTCACATCTCCCTCGACTATCTTCGAAATAGTGATGACAGGAAGGTCGATGGCATAGGAACTGACATTCAGATAGTATTGGTTGGACAGCGACGAACGGGACATTATCTTGTTTTCCAAGGATGTGTACGAGGAGCCCAAAGCACTCCACAAATTCCTCACGATAGGCTGGGAGATATGATATATCTTCTCCCCATTTTCGTACCGGCTGGTCAGGAAATACAGGTACAGGATACCCGGGCCTCCCACAAAAGTCGGCAAATCCGGCGAAAACAGGCCCAGCGTGCGGAGAGTTCCGACATATTTGCCGGACATATCGGGAGAAAGAGGGATATATGTTTTGCCGAGGTCCTTCCTTTCCATCAGTTGTGACATCAGGGTGACATACGAAGGAATGCCCGACAAGCAGGCAAAGGCGCATTCAATATCGACGTTGAGTCCTTGCTTGACAACAACGGGAATGCTCAAGTCAATTTGCACGGTGATGTCTGCGGGAGAAAAAGACAGGAGCGTCTTTTCTGCCGGATCAATATATGATTTGTTCTCTGCCACAAACAAGGGACCGCAGGATTCTATGGCAGGGGTTTCCGGAGCCATATCGTCCCAATAACTGTCGTGCCTGTCGAGGGCGGACAACAGCCCCACAGGAAAGCCCATACTCTCCCAAATGAGACTCTGGGCCTCCATAACGGACAAATCCCCGGCTGAGCCATCCAGAACCTGGCGCGGCCTGGCAACAAGACCCGACAGAGGGTAACTTCTGTCCGAGAGGAATGAGCCGAGGTCAGGAATGGAATACATATCCTTCTCATAGCCTACGGCTACCGAATAATACTCGCCCCTTACGAACGAGACAATATCGGATATGCCCGCGGCAGAAGCATTCTCGTATTTATAACCAAAGCGGTAATGCAATTCCTTCTCCGTTCTGGTTGAAATCACCGTCATCGAGTCGGGATGAGAAGACACACCATCCCAAGCGAAAGCTGCGGATGTCGGAGAGACATTGTCGTTCACAATGGTATCGAAGGCGACGCCGACACAAGCAGTGTTGCAGAGAACTGCCATCGTCAGACAAAGCGATATGAGTGCCCATCTACGCATCACCGTCCTCTCCCTTATTATCAATTTTGGGTTCAGCGGACTTCCCCGCCTGTTTTCTCGCATGCTTTTCCGTCTGCTTTTGCGTCTGCTTCTCCGCCTTTTTCACTTGCCTGTCTTCCTTCCTCCTTTGGGCCTCATTATTTCGCAATTCCTTCGACACAGCGGACTCAAACACCAACATAGCCTTGAATTTCAGCGAATTAACATAATTCTGAAGCTTCTTCCTGCAGCCCTCGTCATTCAGGCCTGATACGGCATTATCAACAGCACTCTTCGCCTCGGAATCCATATATTCCCTGAACGCGTCTCTATATGCCTTTCTGTCCTTGCGGAACTGGTCCAACTCGACCTCGTGGGACTCATCGAAGCGAGTCTTGTTGATACTTCCGTTCTCGGAAAAGGGATATTCGACATCCTTCTTGGCAAGAAGATATTTCTTCAGCAGAGGGTCCTCGTTTATGTATTTGCTCTCTATCGATACAGGACGGAGCACAAATGCCAGTTTCACTTCCGAAACGACAGGGAAAGGAGTCAAATGCCAATTCTTCGACTTCTCGGGCAGCGGAACATAATAATAGCCATCGGTGGTGTGCGAATAAGCTGTATATCGGGTCACGGCCAAGCCTACGGAAAAACCGACTTCCACATCTATCGCGCACTTTCTGTACTGATAGCGAGGAACATCATAACCCCAGGACAAGCCGAAACCCACAGACTGCCCCTGAAGGCCGGAAGCACCTCCGAATTTGAAGGAATACTGGGAATAATCCATATACGCTCCTATGTAGTTTGCTCTCCACGGACGGGGATTCTTACGGGCCGTAGTCCAGAAACGCTCGTTCCACCATCGGGCAAAACCGAGTTTTGCGGTGTCGGATGCAGCGCGGGGAGCCCTCTGGGTATGTCTGTAATAATACCTGTATTCCGGACGTATGTCAAACATATCGAAAACCGTGGACGGGGCATATTTCTGGTATGTATTCCAGTTGTATTTGGCCTCAAGACCAATTGTATGTCTGTTGTACTGGCTGGATGAGAGGTCGAATTCTATACCGACATTGGGAATTGTAAGCAGCCACTCCAAAACATTTGTCCTGTATGAGAATCTTTCGGCAAGAGTGTAATCCCTGTTCAGAGCTTCTGCAAAATGAGTCCGGTTCATTACCTGGGCGTTTGCAAAAGTGCAGAAGAACACGCACGTAAAAACACAAAACGCGCGTAAGGGATATGATATTCGCGTGATTAAACACATTGCCGGGCAACAAAGGTACTAATTTTATTCGGAAAATGGAAAGATGACAGTTGCAAAAATGAACAATTTGGTTTAACTTTGCACCCGTTGGGGCTGGAAGATGTCCCGCCTTTGCTCTTTGAAGTGCCTTGGTGGCGGAATCGGTAGACGCGCTGGTCTCAAACACCAGTGGGGCGACCCGTGCCGGTTCGACCCCGGCCCAAGGTACAAGCAAAAGTGGTCCTACGGTTTTACCCGCTTAGGACCACTTTTTTTCATATTACTAGCACTTGTTGCAAGATTCAATGCTACAGAACATTTTTCAACTCTTCTTTGCCGGGTTCTTGAACGCAAAGATGAAAGCCACGGCAACAACCAGAGCGTAGGCCGCAAAGATGAGCCAAGCGCCGCTCCAGCCCATAGTGCCGGCTTTGTCCATAAGCAGCCATTCGGAGCCGAAAGACTGTCCTTCTGTGAATACGTTGATAACGGCCTGGGCCACGAGAGTGCCGAGAGTGGCGCCTATGCCGTTGGTCATAAGCATAAACAGGCCCTGGGCGCTGGAGCGTATGGAGGGATCCGTAGTCTGCTCGACGTATAGGGAACCGGACACATTGAAGAAGTCAAAGGCCACGCCGTAAACGATGCAGGACAGTATCATTGCCCAAAGCATATTACCGGTATCGCCTATGCCGAAGAAACCGAAGCGAAGCACCCAGGCGAACATTGCGATGAGCATCACGCCCTTGATGTTGAACTTCTTCATTGCCCAGGGAATCAGCAGGATGCACACGGTCTCCGAAAGCTGGGACAGGGAAATCAGCAGGTTTGCATTCTCAGCCCACCAGCCGCCCTCGAAACCGGGAACCTTGGCAAAGTGCGAGATGAAGGGATTGGCATAACCGTTGGTTATCTGCAAAGACACGCCCAGCAACATCGAGAAAATGAAGAAGACGGCCATCTGGCGTGATCTGAACAGGCTGAAGGCTTTCAGACCGAGAGCGTCCGCAATGCTGACCTTACCCTCCGAACGCGCAACTGAGCACTTGGGCATGGACAGGGCATACAGGGCGAGAAGCACGGATACCGCACCGCTGACATAGAACTGGTGGTAGGTCTTCTGCATTGAAATGGCGCACTGGTGGGCGGCATCCTGGAAACTTGCAGAGGGGACCTTGATGAAGTTGACCGCAAGCATCATGCAGATGAAGCCTATGGTGCCCCAGATGCGGATGGGAGGGAAGGCCACTTCGGGGTCGTAACTGTTCCTCTTAAGGGCGTTGTAGGCCACGGAATTGGTCAGAGCTATGGTAGGCATGAAGAAGGCCACAGACAAGGAGTACAGGGTGAACATCAGGGGAAAGCTGACGAGGGAGCCCTGCGCCTGACCCACATAGCCCGCCCCGAGCATAAACAGGCCCGCAAGGGCGTGGCAAAGTCCCAATGTCTTCTGGGCTGGGATATAACGGTCCGCAATGATGCCTATGATGGCAGGCATAAAGATGGACACGACGCCCTGCATTGTGTAGAAAAGGCCTATCTTGCCGGCAAACTGCTCTCCTGCGTTGCACAGATACGAGCCCATAGATGTGAGGTAGGCTCCCCACACGGCAAATTCCAGAAAGCACATCAGCGCAATTCTGGTTCTGATCCATTTGTCTTGCATACTGTCAAATTTTATAGGATTGCCGAAGCAAACGCACAAAAATAAAGTTTTTCACGGGATTTTACTATATTTGGCGGCGTAATTGTGTTGCGGATGACATTCGAACTTATAAAAACAGATGAGAACAGTGCGGCAAGATGCGGAGTGCTGACAACTGACCACGGCAAGATAGAAACACCCATCTTTATGCCCGTGGGCACCGTAGGTTCCGTCAAGGGCGTGTACCACAGAGACTTGAAAGAGGATATAGGGGCGCAAATCATTTTGGGCAACACCTATCATCTCTACCTTAGGCCGGGGCTTGACATCCTGCGTTCGGCGGGAGGACTGCATAAATTCATTTCCTGGGACGGCCCCATACTCACCGACAGCGGAGGTTTCCAGGTTTTTTCGCTGACAGGCATACGCAAGCTCACTCAGGAGGGTTGCACTTTCCAGAGCCACATCGACGGCAGCCGCCATTGTTTCACTCCCGAAAACAATGTGGACACCCAGAGAATAATAGGGGCGGACATAATGATGGCCCTGGACGAATGCTGCCCGGGCGACGCCGACTACAATTATGCCGCCAAGTCCCTCAAGCTTACGCAGAACTGGCTGGAAAGATGTTGGAGGCGCTACAAGGAGACTGAACCTCTGTACGGCTACTATCAGAGTCTTTTCCCCATAATCCAGGGTTGCACCTATCCCGACCTGAGGCTGCGCTCGGTGGAACACGCCGTAAAACTGGACGCGGACGGCTATGCCATAGGCGGTCTGGCCGTAGGAGAGCCTGCCGAGGAAATGTACAGGATGCTGGAGCTTACCTGCCCCGCCCTGCCCGCGGACAAACCTCGTTACCTTATGGGAGTGGGCACTCCGCTGAATATCCTGGAAGGCATTGAAAGGGGTGTGGATATGTTCGACTGCGTGATGCCCACGCGCAACGGGCGCAACGGAATGCTCTTCACCTGGGAGGGAGTAATGAATATGCGCAACCGCAAATGGGCCGACGATTTCTCCGAACTGGATCCCATGGGCACATCTTTCGTAGATCACCAGTACAGCAAGGCCTATCTGCGCCACCTGTTCATCGCCGGCGAGATGTTCGCCGCCCAGATAGCCTCAGAGCACAATCTGGCCTTTTATCTGGACCTGGTCAGGACAGCCCGCAAACACATTCTCGCAGGCGACTTCAAGGCGTGGAAGGACTCCGTTGCGGACAAACTCGTAAGGAGGCTTTAAATGAAACTGAAAGACCGCATATACGACCTGCTCCCGAAGAAACTGGACTGGTATATTCTGAAGAAGTTCATATTCACCTATTTGATTGCGCTTCTTCTCATCATTGTGATAGTGATAATCTTCGACATATCGGAGAAAATCGAGGATTTCGTGAGCAGGGAAGCTCCGCTGAAGGCCATAGTGTTCGACTACTATGTGAACTTCATTCCCTTCTTCATAAATATGTTCTCCCCGATTTTCACCTTCCTCACAGTGATATTCTTCACTTCAAGGCTGGCTGCAAACTCGGAAATCATCGCCGTGCTCAGCTGTGGCATATCCTTCAACCGCCTGCTGCGGCCGTATATGATAGGCTCGGCCATCATAATGATATTCTCGCTAGCGCTCAATCTCTGGGTCATACCGCACGTGAACGTGACGAGAATGGCCTTTGAGGAAAAGTATGTGCGGGACTACGAACGCAAGGAGACTCTCCACAACCTGCACTACCAGATTGCTCCGGGGGAGTTCGTCTATGTGGAATCCTTCAGCCGCTGGAACAACACCGCCTATAAATTCACTCTCGAAAAGATAGAGAACAACCGCATAGTCAGCAAGATTTCGGCAGACCAGGCCGTGTGGGACAGCACTCTCTGCGGCTGGCACCTGAAAAGATATTTCATCAGGGATTATGATGCCGGTCTGGAGGATCGCGTCAGGTGCGGACAGCAGATGGACACCATAATACCCCTTACCATCTCGGATTTGAGAATCAAGCGCCAGTACTGGCTGCAATTGGATCATAAGCAGCTCAATGAGCACATACGCACCAAACAGATGCGCGGGGATGCGAACATAAAGAAGCCGCTCATAGAAAAACACACCCGTTATGCTATGCCGTTCTCGGCTTTCATACTCAGCATCATAGGTGTGTCCCTGTCTTCAAGGAAACGCAGAGGCGGCATAGGATGGAACATCGCGCTGGGCATAGCCCTGAGCTTTTCCTACATTCTGTTCCAGAAGTTCAGCGAGATGTTCGTATTCACGGACACTTTGCCCGTAGTGGTGGCAGTATGGCTGCCCAACGTCATCTACGCCGTCATCGCCTATATCCTGTACCGCCTCGCTCCGAAATAATTGTGTTTCGTTCGCATGGCACTGCCATCGGCGGAACTCCGTTCGGCTTCGCCTCACTCCGGCCCCTCCCACAATCTCCTTCGTCATCGCTGCGCGATAACTCGTATCTTGCGGGCCCCATCCCCCTTCCCGTGCCCGGGGGTGGGCACGTCCGCCTCATGGCAGCACCATAACTCAACTGCATACAAAAGACCCACAATCAGTTGTAGGCAGTTTCGCCGTGTTCATAGATATCAAGACCTTCTTCCTCTACACGAGGCTCGACGCGTATGCCCCAGATGAGATCCAGAAGCTTGAGTATCACATAACCCAGCACGAAGGCCCAAGCCACCGTAACTACAACGCCGAGGGCCTCAACACCCAGGAAGTGCCAGCCTCCGCCATAGAAAAGACCACCGTCAACAGCGAGCAGACCTGTCATCAGAGTGCCCAGAATGCCGCATACGCCGTGCACTGACACTGCGCCCACGGGGTCATCCACCTTGCATACCTTGTCAATGAAGGCAACTGAGCCGAGCATAGCCGCGCCGCATACCAGACCTATGATGGCCGAACCGCCTATGCTGACCATATCACAGCCTGCCGTGATGCCTACAAGGCCGGCGAGCACACCGTTGCATACCAGAGACAGAGAAGGCTTGCCGTAGAATATCCAGGTCAGCACGAGCACCGTGAATCCGCCCACGGCCGCAGCCATATTGGTCGTGCAGAATACGTGGGAAATTGCCGTGGCATTCTCCGCACCGTCAGCGGCAAGCTGGGAACCGGGGTTGAAGCCGAACCAGCCGAGCCAGAGGATGAATACGCCAAGCACGCCGAAGGTGAGGTTGTGACCGGGGATTGCGACCGATTTGCCTGAGGCAGTGTATTTGCCGCGTCTGGGTCCGAGTATCATCGCTCCCGCAAGAGCTATGGAGCCGCCCACCGCGTGCACCACGGTCGAACCTGCGAAATCGTGGAAACCGAGGTCTGCGAGCCAGCCTCCGCCCCAAGTCCAGTGGCCCTCTATGGGATAAATGAGCACTGAAATGGCAATGGAGATGACAATGTACATAGAGAACTTGGTCCTCTCAGCCATACCGCCGGACACGATGGTGGCGGCTGTGGCGCAGAACATCGTCTGGAAAATTAGAGCAGCCTCGGCAGGAATGTTGGAGTCGCCGATGAAACTGCAATCGAAGAGGTGAAGTTCACCGATGAAGCCGTTGCCGCTCCCGTGCATAATGCCGAAGCCTATGAACCAGAAGAGTATGGAGCCCACCATAAAGTCCACATAGTTTTTCATAAGAATGTTGGCTGTGTTCTTAGAGCGGGTGAAGCCGGCCTCAACAAGGGCAAAACCGGGTTGCATCCAGAATACAAGCATCGCTGCAAGCAGCACCCAAACAGTATCAATACTGTTGATTGTAGAAATAACCGTTTCCATAATTCATCATTTTTTGTCTGCCAATACTGTGTCACCGTTTTCGCCTGTGCGGATGGAATATGTGTCATCCACGGGGCTAATGAAGATTCTGCCATCTCCCACCTCGCCCGTATAGGCCGATTTCAAGATGGCATCCACTGCTCCCTGTACACACTGGTCACGGCAGATGATGGTTATTTCAATTCTGGAAATGATGTCGGTGCTGTACATTACACCGCGGTAAATCCTGTCCTGTCTGTCCTGGCCTATGGCGTGGACTTCCGAATAGGAAAACCAATTGATGTCGGCCTCGAAAAGAGCCGCCTTCACATCCTCAAACTTTGTCTTGCGGATGATTGCTTCAATTTTTTTCATAGTTTTTAGTTTTTGGAAGTTAATAAGTTGAAGTTAGTAATATGTTGATAGGTTATAAGTTGCAGGCTTTGACGAAGTCCACGAAAAGGGGATGCGGGGCAAGCACGGTGCTGCTGTACTCTGGGTGGAACTGGGTGCCGACGTACCAGCGTCTGGAGGGCACTTCTACTATCTCCACCAAACCACTGTCCGGGTTGATGCCGCTGCACTTCATTCCGGCCGCTTCGAATGCCTCCCTGAAGGCGCTGTTGAACTCGTATCTGTGGCGATGGCGCTCGTAGATGACATCAATGCCGTATATCCGCCTTACGAGTGAAGTAGGAGCAAGCCTGCAGGCAAACTCACCCAGCCGCATTGTTCCGCCAAGGGCAGTTATGGTCTTCTGCTCCTGCATCATATCTATCACATTGTGACAGGTCTGAGGGTCGAGTTCATTGCTGTTGGCATCAGTATAGCCCAGCACATTGCGGGCAAATTCAATGACCATCATCTGCATACCGAAACATATACCCAGAGTGGGGATGTCGTGTTCCCTTGCATAACGCGCTGCCTCTATCTTGCCCTCCGTGCCCCTCGTGCCGAAACCGGGACATATAATAACTCCCGCACAGCCCCTGAGCGCCTCTCCCACATTGGAAGCGTCGATATTCTCGGAGTTGACGAAACGTATGTTCACCTTGATTTCCTGATGGGTGGCAGCATGGACCAAAGCTTCGCGTATGCTCTTGTAGGCGTCCTGCAGGTCGTATTTGCCCACGAGGGCCACCTCGCAGCTGCGGCTCGCGCCATAATACTTGTCCACGAAAGCCTTCCATTGGGTCATATCCGAAACAGTCGCCGCATCGTCCATCCCCAGGCAACGCAGAATGGCGGTATCAAGGCCCTGGGCTTGCATATTCAGGGGCACCTCATAAATGGAAGGCAGGTTCTCGCTCTGGAAGACGCAATCCTTGGCCACGTTGCAGAAGGAGGAAACTTTGTCGAGCAGATGGCGATCCAGATGCTTCTCGGTCCTGAGTATGAGGATGTCGGGCTGAATGCCGTCTCCCTGCAATTCCTTGACGGAATGCTGGGTGGGCTTGGTCTTAAACTCACCCGCAGCGCAAAGGTAGGGCACGTAGGTCAGATGCACATTCAGCACATTGCCCTCCTGTTCCCATTTGAACTGGCGTATGGCTTCCATAAAAGGAGCGCTTTCGATGTCGCCTATGGTGCCTCCGATTTCGGTTATCACGAAGTCCACCCCGGTCGTGGAGGCCAGAACGGAGATATTTCTCTTGATTTCGTCGGTGATGTGGGGCACTATCTGTATGGTCTTGCCAAGGTAATCTCCCTTCCTTTCCCTCTCTATGACGGTCTTGAATATTCTGCCTGTTGTCAGGGAGTTCATACGGCCGGTGCGTATGCCGGTGAAACGCTCGTAGTGGCCCAGGTCAAGGTCGGTCTCAGTGCCGTCGGAGGTCACGTAGCACTCCCCATGCTCGTAGGGGTTGAGGGTGCCCGGGTCGATGTTGATATAGGGGTCAAACTTCTGGATGGTGACACTGTAGCCGCGGGATTGCAGCAGCTTTCCTATGGATGACGAAATTATGCCCTTTCCGAGCGATGACACTACTCCGCCCGTTACTATAATATGTTTTGTTGCCATTTTTAGCTATTGCTGTTTTCTTACTTTGTGACTGAATGTAGGGGTGGGATAAGACCCGTTGAAGCAGGCAAAACACATCCCCCTGTGGCCCGGAGCGGAGGCAAGCAAATCCTCTTCCTCCAGAAAAACCAGGCTGTCGGCCTCTATCGCCCTGCAGACTTCCTGCGGAGGAAGGGAGGCGCTGATTAGCTGGTCATAATCCGAAATGTCCACCCCGTAGAAGCAGGGATTGCACAGAGGCGGAGAGGCTATGCGCACGTGAACCTCCGATGCGCCGGCTTCCCTGAGCATACGCACGATGCGAAGTGAGGTAGTGCCCCTGACTATGGAATCGTCTATCAGCACAACCCTCTTGCCGCTGACCACCTCCTTTATGGCGGAGAGTTTCATTTTGACTCCCATCTCCCTGAGCTGCCGGGTAGGCTGGATGAAGGTCCTGCCGACGTACCTGCTCTTTACGAGGCCTATTTCGAGGGGTATGCCGCTCTCTTCGCTGTAACCTATAGCTGCGCTTTGGCTGGAATCAGGCACTCCTACCACAATATCCGCCTCAACCGGAGCCTTGCGGGCAAGTATGCGGCCCGATGCCTTTCTGAAGTTATGCACATTGCATCCTTCTATCATAGAGTCCGGACGGGCGAAATATATGTACTCCATCGAACAGATGCGCGGACAGATGCTGTCGGTGTAGAAGTTGCTGCGCAGGCCGTGGTTGTCAATGCAGACTATCTCCCCCGGCTCGACGTCCCTGAGGTACTCCGCGCCTATGATGGGAAAGGCGCAGGTCTCGCTGCTGACCACATAGGCGCTGCCTATGCGTCCGATGGAAAGAGGTCTGAGGCCATTCTTGTCGCGGCAGGCATAAATGCGCTTGCGTGTCATTATCACGAAGGAAAAGGCTCCCTCAATTCTGCGCAGGGCTTCTATTATGTTGTGTATGCGGTCCTCGTCTGGATTCTTGCGAATCAGGTGGGCCAGAATCTCGCTGTCGGAGGTCGTGCGGAACAGGCAGCCCTGTTCCTCAAGAGCGTCCCTCAGTTCATCCGCGTTGACTATGTTGCCGTTGTGGGCAAGGGCAAAATCGCCTCTTTTATGGCGGAAATAGAAGGGTTGGACATTGTCCAGACCGCCGCCCCCGAAGGTGGAGTATCTGACGTGTCCTATGCCCATAGTGCCTTCCAGCTTGGACAGCTCACCGGGGTTGAAGACTTCACTGACCAGGCCTAGTCCCCTGTGATTGTGGAAAGCTCCGCCATCATCTACAGTGACGATGCCGCAGCCTTCCTGCCCGCGATGCTGCAGGCTGTGAAGGCCATAATAGATATATGACGCGGCATTGTCAAGGGCGTAAACAGCGAATACGCCGCACTCCTCCCGAAGATGTCCGGAGGCAGCGGAAAAAGTTTTCATAGTCAAGTTTAGGTGTGAAGTTCAGTTTAAGTTTGTATGCAGCCGCGTGCAAGACGCAAAGCAGGCAGCTTTTCCATGCTGGAATAGCTGCCTGTCCTATATTTTGTCCGGAGGGAATGAGGCCTGTCATAGGGCTGAATTCAGTGGCGCCGAGCCAAGCTGCGGTGCTGACGTATCCGTAAAGATAGTCAAAGTTGAATGCAGTCATTGAAAGGACTTTTCCCATAAAAATCGCGTTTGCAAAAAGTTTACGGGGTACAAATATAAAAAGTTTTTATCTTACGTTGTACAACTTTTCTGAAAAAAAATGCGTAGGATTACTTAATGCCGTACTGGGCGAGAATCTTCAGAACATCGTCCATTATGGATTCGACATAAAGTCTGTAGCCCCAGTTGCCGGGATGAGTACCATCCACAGTGGTTTCATGAAGGGCATCTGCGGCATTGGTGGAGTTTACATAGTACACGTTCTTGTACTTCTTGCAGGCTTTCTTCATCATCAGCTCCGCCATTTCCATTTTGTCCGTCTCCTTTCCGTCAACGTCTGAATTGAAATTCCTCCACTCCCTGTAAAGCGTTTTTACGAAAATGAGGGGCACATCGGGTTTTACGGCCTGAATGGTCTCGATAAAGGGGAAGAGTCTCTCCTGAATCAATTCCGCAGAGGGGTTGGAGAAGGCATCGAAGATGTAGGCATCCACATCGGGAGCAGCGGCAAGAGCCTCAGCGAAATAGGGTTGGAGCAGACTGTGGCCGGAGCAACCCAAATTCAACAGTTGCAAACCGGTCATACGCGAGAACTGGGAGGGCCAGCACATACCGGGGCGGGAGCATCCGAAGCCGTGGGTGAAAGACGAGCCGAAGACAGCGATGCGGTATTTGAAGGGGGCTTCGGCCTTCTTTATGGTGGAACCTGATTTGACACCAATCTCCAGGCGATCCAATTCGGCAAAGAGAGGCAAATAGAGCAGACAATCGCACATACCGGCATCATTGAAATAAATCAAGGCCTTGTTTTTGTCGTCTTCCAAGCCTGTCTGTCCGGCCCACAACCATTTGCCTCCTTTTTTGATATAGAGGTCAAAACCTCTGCCGGCTATATAGTTGCTGCTGCCCGCATTGTGCACCGTCGAGCCTGCGGTCCGCACCGACAGGCAGGGTGAATCCGTGCGGAAGGCGACGGCTATGCCCGCACTCATATGCACCTGTTTGAACTCGGTCTGGTCAAAACCTCCGTACAAGTCAGTATTAACTCTGTGCCAGGGATTCGGAGTATCGGGGAAGAGCTTTCCCACCAGGGTAAGGGTGGACGCATCCACATAGTCCCATTGGGCGTTGGCAACGGCTGCTCCTGCAAAGAGGAGCAGCGCAATAAGCATAAAACGTTTCATTCTTGCAATATAGAGATTTGCCCCGACAAAACGGGACAAAAAATCAGTTTATGGGATATTTGGGATTGCGGCCGGCGGCGCTCTTGTCCGCTGTCATCCTTTTGATGTATTCCACCTCGGTTGAGCACCACGGGGTATAATCCTCCCAGTATATGCTGTGAAACCATATGTCAGGTTCTCCCTGTTCGGGCTTGTGTCCCCAGGGATAGCGGTATTTGCACTTGCCTTCCACCAGACCCCAGTTCAGGCAGCCGACCTTCTCCCGCTTGAAAATGGGCATACAGAGTTCGAAGGTGCTGCCCAGGTTGCGGCCCATATACTCCTGGCATATCATAGGGCGGTGGAAAACGGAGAGCATCTTTATGAAGGTCTCGAGCTCCTTGGGGCCGTAATAGCAGTGGAAGGTAATGATGTCGGAATACTGCAGGCACCAGCTCACGGCATCCAGACGGGTCTTTGCTCCGGCATAACCGGGTCTCTGCCATACGGGAGAAGACAGAGGCTGGTCCGGACGCACTTCCCAGGCCCATTCGTACAGAGCCTTCATCCATTCAATGGGGTCGCGGTCAGGTTTGATGTTTTCCGGTTCATTCTGGAGGCACCAGTACAATATGCGCTCGTCGTGAGCATAGGTACGGAGAATGTCCTGGAGGTATTCCTTGAAACGGGGCCAAAGTTCCCTGTTATTCATCATCTCGGTGGAAGGACTACAGCACCAGCGGCCGCCTCCATGTATGCCCTCAAGGGGCTCAGGCTGCTTGCCGAGTTGCTGCTGCGAACCTCCGTTGGTGCAAAAAGTGAAGGTCACCTTGAGGCCATGGGCTTGGGCCAAGTCCAATACCTTGTCTATTCTGGACTTGAAGCCCTCCGCATCGTCCCACCAGAGCATTTCGTGAAGATAAATTCGCACCAGATTGAAACCCAAGTCCCGGCACAGGCCAAACTCCTTGTCCAAGACCGGCAGGTTGAAAGTGTCCTCCTGCCACATCTCGAACTGATTGACGGCGTACGAGGGCACGAAGCAACAGCCCACGGGCCATTGCTGGGCATCGTACCATTCTCTGGCCTTTTCCGCGCTCCACTGAGTGCACACGGGAGCCGGGCGAGCTGCCTTGGAGGCCTTAGCGGCTCCGGACGTATTGAATATACTTAATATGCAAATGCTTGCTGCAAGTAAAATCCTTTTCATACTTTCAAATCTTTAGAGGCCGAGATTGTACAGGGCCCAGATAGTGTCGTTGCGCTGGTCGAGGGCGGCGCGGAAGAGTTTTTCTGCCTTGCCCTTGTGACCCAGAGCCTGGTGACCGAGAGCTTGGGTGAGGTAAGAGACTGCATTGATGTCCTGTTCGAAGGGACCGCGGTCAAAACTCTCAAAGAAATTGTTCACATAGTCAGTATAAAGACCTTCGCCGAACTCAATCATATGGGCATACAGAGCCTTGGCTTCAGTTCCGCGGCCAAGTTTTTCCAGAGCCTTGCCCTTCTCGCAAAGGTACTGCACATCATTCTGCTTGTCCTTCACTTCCACCTCCGAGGCTTTCTGATACCACTGGCGAGCGGTGTCGGCGTCTCCCATCCTCTCGTATGCAAGGCCTGTATAATAGTAAACCTGGGCATCCCTTGCGTAGTATTCGAGATGGGCATAACCCTGATTCTCAGGATATTCTCCGGCCATAACGACATACTTCAGGGCCTTTGCGTCATCCCCCTGCTTCCAGCAACGGAGGGCACTGAGCAGACAGGCGTCCACATACACATCGTGCAAATCGTCAATATGTTCGCGACGGCTGTAGGAACGGGTAGTGAGACTCTTCAGGGCCTCGTCGTAATCGCCGTGGAGTATCTGCTGCCTGATGGCGCGGGTCTCGCTGTCGTAACGGGCCTCGTATATGTCCTTCTTACCTTTGAAGAGTTCGTACCTGTCGGCGAGAGGTGCATTGATATGTTCCATAATCTCGTCGCACTCAGTCAGATAGATGGCGCGCTTGTCCTTGTCGGCGGCAATGGCCTTTTTGTACCAGTCGAGGGCGATGCGGTAATCCCCGGCATCCTTGTCACGGCGGTATTCGTCCTTGAATTTCCAGTACCAACCGAGGTTGCGCAGGGCGGGAGCATAGTCGGGAGTAGCCTCAACAGCCTTTTCCCAAGCCTTCAAAGCGAGTTCGGGACGCTTCTGGTACCACAGGTTGCCCAGATAGGTCCAAGTGATGGTGCAGTCCGGTCTGTATTCGAGGGCTTTTTCGAGCACGGGGACGGTTTCCAGACGGAAGGGATATACATAGTCGGTGCTGAGGGAGGCTGCGGAAGCGAACCATGAAGCGGCCTTTTCCCGCTCGCCGCGAAGGTCGGCAAACCATCCCAGATAGTATTCGCAGGTAGGATAAGGGCGTATAGCTTCGGCCTCGGCGATGATGGCTTCAGCCTCGGAGGCAAAACCATTGTGCAGATAGTAGAGGGCCAGTTCGAGGTAGCTCTCGGAGACGCCGCGCAGCAGCTTGCTGAACTCCCCGCGGGGAGTTACGCCGAGCTGGGCCAGCTCGGCGGCGGCGTAGTAGTTCAGGGGGTCGAGTGAACGTACCTCCTCTGCCATAGCCACAGCCTGAGCCGTCCTGCCGCTCTTGCGCAGAAGGGTGGTCATCAGATTTTTGGCATCGATGTTCATACCGTTATAGCGTATGGCCATATTGCACTCCTGTTCTGCCTGGGCAGTCTTGCCGAGAGTGCTGCTGATCTGGGCCAGCTGGTAATATGCCGCAGACGCATATTCATAATCCCAGGCGGCACGGTAAAGGGTATCCACGGCAGCGTGATAATTTTTCTCGTCTTTCAGGACAAGTCCCAGATTGTACATAGCCTCTCCGTCTGCAGGGCGGGTGTAATTTGCAGTCTGGCGCTGAATGGCCCTGCGCAGATACATCTTTGCAGATTCGTAATCGCCTCTCTGACGGTGGTAAACGCCCATTCTGGTATTGCAGCGCACGTCACCGGGGTCACGGCGAAGCACTTCGAGGAAGTAGTCATTGGGATCAACGTGAGCCTGATGGAACTGCAGATTGCGCAGACCTATCAGATAACATTCCTCATTGTTGGCCACTGTCTCGGGAGCGGGATTCACGGGTTTGAGGTCCTCGGGCAGAGGAGAATTGATGTCGTGCTTTACGGGATGGTAGCTGATAAGCAGCTCTCCCTCAGCGCTGTACAGGCTCATAAGAACCTGAGTGGGGTCGGAAACCTCAGAGGCGTCCACCTTGAAATCGTCGGCGAAGGGCTTGTCAGGGGCTATCAAACTGGTCTTGCTATAAAGTTCCCTGCCGTCGCGGCTTACCACCACCTTCGCGTCCTTGCGTATCTGGGTAGTATTGGCGGCCACGTGAATGTTGCCGTCCGGGGCGATGTCCATATTGACGGTGGCCTTCTCATTGCCCCTGTTGACGTGCCTGAGATTGCGTATTCCGTACCAGTAGGCTGTGAACTCCTTGGTCTCGTGGGGATTTATCCAGCAGTAGTCGGGCTGGTTGTCCGAATAGGCGGAGGTCATCAGTTCCACATAGGGTCCGTCGCTGTCCGTAAGGGTCTTGCAGTCCCAGGCGTGACCGTAGGCCATATGGCCCCAAGTCCAGAACTTGCCGCCCTTGTTGATATGGTGGTTTGCGGCAAGCATAGTGCCTGCATCCTTGCCGTAGTCGTAGCCTCCCACATAGTCATCCTGAAGGTCCTGGATGAATACGGAATCGCCGGTGAGCGAAGGCAGATTCTTCCAATAGCTGACGTCCACGCCTATGTAGTCGGGATTGCCCTTGTAAGGTTCATTTGCAACAGGCCAATGGATGTGGCTGAGTTTGTGGTGGAACATTCCGAACTGGGTGTTCTCAGGGAAGATAATCTGGTAATTCTCATTGGCGTGCGTAGCGACATTGTTCCAGTGCAGCATGGAGTTGCGGTCCTGGCTGGTATTGAAGAAACGGCCCGTCACCTCTATATATGACTTGTCAGGATGCAGGGTGAGGCCTACCGCCCAACTCATACGATGGCGGTTCTCCACCTCGCCGACCCATATAGTCTTGCTGCTGTCGGCATTCTCCACAAGAGTGTAGTCAATGGGATACTGGCTCGTTGCCCTGTGATGGTGAAAGACATTCCATTCCACGCCGCCGCTTATCCAGGCGCCGAGCATACCCACGTTGGCGGGTTTGATGACGCTCTGACGGTAGAATATCTCATACCCGTTGGTCTTGTCCGTGGCATAGAACAAGCGTCCTCCTATGTCCGGGAGCACGCATACCTTCACATAGTCATTCTCCAGGTACAGAGCCCTGTGCGTACTGTCCACCTTCTCCATTGTGGGATTGTCGTTCATCGCATAGGGATAGACCCAGCGCTTTGCTCTCTGATAGGCGAAATCCCTTGCGAACAAGGGAGCCTTCTCCGGAGCATTGACTCTGTAGGTAGGAAGATCTATCGTGCCCTCCCACACTTTCACGGGACCATTCTGGGCGTTTGCCGCAATGCCCGTGAGCAGAGCGGCCAGAAACAGGAATGTTTTCGTTTTCATCATATTGTTTTTTATCTTGTTGCTGAGACAAATTTATCTTTGAAGCCTGTACGGGCTGTACAAATATTTTTTAAAAAAATGCAAATTATTACCCATGACGATTTTCTTTTGCATATTCTGCCGGAAGTATCCCATACTTTTCCTTGAAACAACGGGCAAAGTAAGAGGGAGAACTAAAACCGACGGCATAGCAGACTTCGTTGACACGAACTCCTCCACGACTGAGCATCTGCGAGGCCGCCTCAAGCCGCTTGTTGCGTATATAATCGTTGGCAGTAGTCCCGAGCAGGTTCTTCATCTTGCGGTTCAGGGAACTGCGACTGACAAAAAGAGCCTCCTCAATCTGCTTGTTTGTAAAGCCCGGCACGCCTATGTTGTCGGCAATCAACTTATCCAGCCTTCGCACAAAGTCATCATCCCTGTCGGGCAAATCCAGCTGGAGTTTGTTCACGGGAGCATCGGCGGAGGCATAAACCGTCTTCATATTCCGGCGTTTTTCCAGCAGAGAACGTATGCAGCTGAGCAGATAATCCAGACTGAAAGGCTTTTCGACATACATTGAGGCCCCGTTTTCCATACACTGAATTTTTGTCTGAAGCGTGGAGACGGCCGACAGCACGATTACCGGCACGTGGGCCATCCCGGCATTTTCCTTCAATGCCCGGCACAAGTCCACCCCGCTCATTCCCGGCAGGCCTATGTCAGTGACAATCAGATCGAACTTGTATTTATCCACCTTGGCAAGAGCCTCTTCCCCTGTACGCACGCCGACTACCATATATTCGGGAGCGAGTTTTCTCTTCAGATAAGAGAGCATATCGCTATTGTCCTCCACCAGCAGCACCATAGGCAAACCGGATTGCCTGCCCAGCGTTTCCTCCGCCGCCTCGTCCACTTCTCCTGAGGGTTCCTCCACCAGACGCAGAGGCAGGCTCACGACGAATTCATTGCAGTCCCTCCGCTCCGAGAGTTCGAGGCTGCCACCGTGGAGCTGGGACAACTTGCGGGCCAAAGGCAGGCCTATGCCAAAACTGCGGGCGCACTCCGCACCATTGTCGAAATGAACGAAAGGTTTGAATATCATTTCCCGCTTGTCGTCGGGAATAATGTTTCCGTCATTGGTGAAGATTATCTTCAAACTATCTTCCTGAGCCTTCAATTCAACCCTGACGTAACTGTCCGCATACTTTAAGGCATTGTGCAGCAGATTGTTGACTATCTTGGAAAGAATCTTGGTATCCACCGCACACATCAGGCTCTCCTGCTCGTGAACAAAGCGGAAGTCCAGGGAACGGGCCTTGGCTGTTTCAAGATAGTTGGAACAGATGAAGCCTATCCTATCTACAATGTCTATATTCCTGACATCCAGCACATAACCGTGCTGCTCCACGGTAATGAACTCCAATAGTTCCCTAACGAGAGCTTCCAGATAGTCCGTGCTGCTGCTTATCAGCCTGACATCCTCCATTTTTTCGCTGTCCATATCGGAGGCCTCCCTGAGTTTTTCGAGAGGAGTGCGTATCAGAGTGAGAGGAGTCTTTATTTCGTGGATGATGCTGGCGAAGAAACTCATCTTCTCCTGGTAGAGTCTCTCCTGCATTTGCTGCTGCGCCTCCTTATGGAGTTCTTCCTGACGCCTCATCGCGCGTCTGTGCACCACGGCGGACATCAGCAGAATGATGGCGGCGGCGAGCAGCACGACAAGCAGGGATATAATCATAATCCTGCGCGCCATAACATTGTCGTAGGGTTCAGACGCCACGAAAAGAGCCTTTTTGGTGGCGTCAATCAGAGCGGGGTCAAAGAGGATGAATCCGCCCTTGTTGCCCATAATTATCCTGCCGTCTGCAAGCATCAGGGCCGCCTTGTTGAACTGGTTGTCCAACAGGCCGTCGGCCACAGTGAAGGTGGTGGCGCTCCGGCCAGCAGTGTCGAAAAGTATAAGACCGTCGTCAGATGCTATCCACAGCCTGTTCTTGCTGTCGAAGATGCCCTCAAGCATAACCTCGGTCTCTATCCCCTCCACATTGGAGCGCCCGAAGCGGTCGAAACTGTCGGTGGCAGGGTTGTAGTGGAACACCCCTCCGTTGAAAGAAATGCCCCAGGCAGAGCCCTCGTTGTCCACGCACACTGCAGAATTCATCTCGGGTATGAAGCCCTTGGCTGTCTTGCCCGAAAAATGTCCCTTGAGAGAGGATGTGGCCGGATCATATAAGTACAAGCCCTGAGAATAAGATGCCATCCACAGCATCCCGGACGCGTCTGTCTGCATATCCTCCACAGTTACTCCATCCAGACAGGGAAGCGCCGTGAAAGAATCCGTCGAAGCATCATAGGCGGACACTCCCACCGTGGTGGCTATGTATAGTCTGGGTTGGGGGTCTTTGCCTACATAGATGCTCACAACCCTGTTGTCGTGGAATTCCGTGTCGTCAGGGTTGGAAGCGCCGAAAATATGGGTATATTTCCTTACGATGCCGGTCCTTAGGCCGTACCTGCACAAACCTCCGCTGTAGCCCAGCCACAAATCATCCCCTTCCGCGCATATTGCCACTATGGAAGCTGGCAGAGAGTTGTTCTTCACCGCTTTGAGTTCTCCGTCGGAAGGATTGAAGCAGAGCAGGCCCTTGTTCTCTGTAGCTATCCATACCCTGCCGTCGGGAGACTGGGCGAATCCGCGTACCGAACATCCTGCAAGACCTTCACCGTCGGATGTCCGGTAATAGCGTTCAAAATTGTTCATCAGAGGGCTGGAATAATTCAGCCCGTTATATGAGGTCGCGGCCCAAAGACCGCCGTTGTTGTCTAAACAAATATCGGTAACGAAGTTGTCCGAAAGAGAGAAAGGGTCGTCAGGCGCCGAACTGATATAGTCCCTGCTCTGGGTCATCAAATCATAACGGATGAAACCTCCGGTAGTACACAGATACAGGTACCGGCCCTTGTACCTCAGGTTTACCGGGCGCTGGTGGGAGGGTAGAGTGAGCAACACATCCACCTCTCCTGTGTCGGGATTCACGGCGCATAGGCCGCTGCGTTTGGATGCCACATATACTATGCCGCTGCCTGCAGGACCGCAGGCTATGCCCTGTATGTCATCCAGATGGAAATAGTCCCCGCAGAGTACCCTACAGGAATCAGCCGCATCAAGACAGTATAGATTGTCGCAATAAGAGCAGAAATAAACATTGCCGGAAAGGTCGGTGCTGATGCGGAAGACATTGTTGATATCCTCTCCGGAAGGAGTTTTGAGAGCAAGACGCGTGCAATGCCTGCTCCCCGGATCGATGCGCCACAGACCATCCTCCCGGGCACCGGCCCAGATAGTCCCGCGGGCATCCCTGACAAGGCTGTAAACGCGGGCAGAAGGAGCATCAGCGCGCAAAGCCGAAAATTTCCGCGTTTTGGGTTCATACACAACGATGCCCTCGTCCGTACCTACCCAGAGACGGCCTCCCTCCTCCTCACAGAGTGAACAGATATAGTCGGTGGAAGTGCCGAAATCACTGCGGTCATAGGAGATGAAATTTCTCCCGTCGAAACGGGCCAGGCCATTGTAAGTGCCTACCCACAGATAACCGCTGCCATCCTGCAGCAGTGTCCTTATGCCGTCGTGACACAAGCCGCTGCGTTCTTTGTTGTAATGGATGAAATGCAACTGCTCCCCTGCGAAACAAGCAGTCCGCAGGGTAAGCAGCATAAGAACAATTGAAAGTTTCCTGTTCACCTGACTATTCGATTTTCAGACAACGCACAGAGCAGGGAGCGCTGGTAGCCAGAGAATTTGTAGCTACGCTGATGACACTTTTTTTGGTATCGAACTTCACTTGGAACACACCTCCGCCCCAGGTATCTGTTCCCCAGGGTGTGGATGTCCACCAGTTGGACTGGGCACCGTTGCTTGCTACGCCCAGACCGTCAGTCACCTCCGTAGCCACTCCAAATATACCGCGCAAATTGAATACCACCAGGTCCGCATCGGTTTCGCTGCCGCTGGCAGTACCCGTAGAGTTTAGGAAAGCGCAATAACCCTGACGCTGTCCATAATTGATCGAGCCTATGGTACCGGTCACTTTCAATGCTTGGAAATGGTATGCCTGGGGCACCATATAGCCCTCAGGGCAGGGGTCATAGACAGTCTTTACAACATCATCCTGCTTAACTGTCCTCGCCGATTCATCTTTTATGGGAGTTGCCGCCTTCACACCCCAGAGAATCTGGTTGTTGATGGATGCGGGATAGAGCGCAGCAGTGGCGTCATTCTTGCCAGTTGCGCCGGTAAGACGGGTCAAAGGTCTGTTGAGACAATAAACAGGATACGAGCGCACTATGGCCTCCTGGCCGAAGAGGGCTTTTGAAGCCGTCGCATGGTCGCTTACGCCGAAAGTCGGCAGAGGGTCCTTGCGTCCCCACTCGTACATCATACCGTAGGTCTTGTAAGCTTTGTTGGCATTCCACGTGGTCATCGAAGGAGCCCAGACGGCGCCCAGATCACGGTCCATAAGCTTGTAGCTGTCAGTACCGTTGTTATATACGTCGTCCGCAGGAGTATCCTCGGTAACCCAGATATGGTAGGACCAAAGGATACTGCCCTCTTCGTCCTTCACAGCAACAAGGGCATTGCCCGTCTTGTCGCCCACAACCACATTCATCACGTCGCCTTCAAGGGCCACCGAAGAAATTACGCTGCCCTCGGCAAGAGCGGTGGCATCGGTTGCAAGTTCCCACACTACCGAAGGAGTGATGACGGGAAGGGTGCCCTCCACAAGCTTGTTCTCTGCCACCAGACGGTCAGAAGTAGAGTACAGGGCCCTCACATCCACGGCCACGGTCTTACCGGGAGTGGTCTGATAGGTATTCTGAGCTCCGTAGTACAGGGTGAGCTGCACCTTGGGGAAGGCTCTCATTTCACCCTTATTCAACACTATCTGCTTGTCCGTGGACTGTTTTACAACGCGGCCGTCATCCAATGTAATTTCGAAGGTCATTCCGTTGTACTCCCCTGCAGGAAGGAAGAAATAGAAGGGGTTCAATTTGTTGCCCAGATTGGGGGAAGAAGCAGTATAATCGACAGGAGAAAGTTTGACTGCGTTTACAGCATATACCGTAGTGCTCTTCTGCTCGTCGCTATCACCAGTGAGAGTAAAAGTGCCGTCCCCATTGAGGAGCATAGTACCGGAAATGTACTTGTCCGTGGTGAGTTTGATGCTGCGCACCTTCACCGCATTGCCCTGATAATCATTGACAATCACTGTCACACAGGAGGTCAGGTTCGTGAAGCTGAAGACATCGCCGTCGCCCTTGGCATAAAGGGGCAGATGGGGGAAGACGCTGTTGGTCTCATAATATTCCTTATTCCATTCCTCTGCTTCTGCAGGCACATAATTGGTCCATTTGCCATAATTGGGTATGGTGGAATGGTAGTTGGGACGGTTGAGCGCGGCCAAAGAAATTTTGACGGCGTCGCCATCCCTTCCAAGCACTGCTGATGCGGGATATACTGCTATGCGGTCCTCGTCCATAACGGGTGAGCCGACTGAGGTGAACACGGCAGAAGCAGCTTCTGCATCCAGCACAGCAATGTAATCAACGCCTTCAGGAGCTGACTCACCTATCACCTTCACCGCATCGCCATCGAGCCAAACTACAGAAAAAGGAGCGGAAGTGGAAACTGTGCCTGTCTTGGCCACTGCGGAAGGAGCGTGGCAGACAATCTGGTTTTCGGCAGCTACAAGGGTCTCATCCGTTGTGCCGTTCTGCAAGGCCTGCTCCTTTTGACAAGCGCAAAGAGCTGCAAAAGCAAAGATTGCAATGTAAATCTTTTTCATAATACTCTTCATTTAAAGTTACCACTCCAGGCCTTCTCCCTGCACCCAGGTTGCGCCCGTGTTCTGTTCCAGCGTAAGGGTGCTGGCCGCACATATTTCGTGCTCGAAGTTTTCGTACTCCAATACCTCCACATAAGGAGGCTGATAATTGATGAAATGTACCATAATGAGTGTTATTTGAGGTTTATTTTTTGCCAAGTATCAGGGTTGGAAGTGTCCGCAAGGGTAAACGGATATCTGGTCCCCCCGGAGACAATGTCAGCATATATGCGCAGAGTGGAGGCAGACTGCGCCGCTATGGAAGAGCGGGGAATGCGGATTTCGCATATGTATCCTCCGCCCCTGTCGCAAGAGGCCCTGCGGCTTACGGCCTCCAGACCTGAAATCCCGGAAGACGAAGCGCCGGAAGGCCCTGCCTTCAAGGTATATTGGGCGTCTCCTGCAGACAATATAATATTCTGTATGTCAGTATCATCCACGTTCTCGTCCAGACGCTCCACCGCAAGGTAAATGTTAGACGGGTCACAGGCAGCGCGTATTATGGCCTCCGCCCCGTCGGGAGCGCTCAGGTACAAGGCTCTCGTACCTGTCCATTCCTGTGTGTCTCCATCTACCTCAACAGAGCAGGAAGGAGCATCTATGCGATGATTCAGATACATCATCCCGAGCTGCATACCTTTATCCTTGCTGTGCATCCCGACCGCCATACAATTCTGCCCGAAGACCTCGGTACAACCCCAGAAGCCCTTATAGTCAAGGGCCTGCATCAAATCGTCCGTCCATTTGGAGCCTCTGAATTTTTTTGCAGAAGCATCTCCAAGTTTAAGTTTGAACAGGTTGCCCACGGTAAAAGAAAGTACAGTCTCACCGCTGGGGAAAGTGGAAATATATCCGCCTGACCCCCTCATCACGTTTGTCTGCCTGTCAGAGGGGCCTTCCACCTTTACATTATAAGAGGTGAGGTCCTTCCAGTCAAGGGAAGGATTGCGAACCAGGGACATCATACAATAGCTGTTGTAGGTGCTGTTGTCGGCGCAATCGGAGGGCGTGGGATTCTCCAGGCGGGCTTCCAGCCACCCGGCTATGGTCTTGCCGTCGTTCAACACGCGGAAGCAGGGCATCTGATCCGTGTATATCTTCTGGCCATTGTACTTGGAATATTCAGCATTGGCAGTTTTGTAATCATATTTGTACTGCTGGCACACACGTATGGGCTCGCTCCAGGTATGGCCATTGTCCTCAGAGACAATCAGAGCCGTGCCGGAGTTGCGCGTCTGGGGGATGGCGTCAGTATAATAGCAATGCAGTCTGCCGTCGGGAAGAAGGAGGAGGTAGGGTTCCCAATTAGGTCCCACGGGCAGTTCGCGCGGCTGGGACCAAGTGCGGCCGTTGTTGGTGCTGCGGCGGAAGGAGAGTCCGCAGTCCAGACCGCTGCCGTAATGGCTCGCCGCCCTGTAGGAGCATACCATCAGTATCTCGCCCGAATCCAGCACCACGGCATCGGGATTGACAAAATGGCGGGTGTCACTGACATTCTTGCCGCTGTCATCCGCGAATGATACCTGATAAGGCTCATAAAGCATATAGGGCGCTGACCAAGTCTTGAAATCGTCGGAAGTACTGCACCATATTCTGCCGCCGTACTGACCATAATGGTACAGAAGCAGGAAAGCGCCGTTCTTAAGTTTCTTGATGCGAGGGTAGCAGCTGAAATAATTGTTCGTGCCGATGGTGGACGAAGGCTGCCCCACAAGCAGTTTCGAGTGTGGGATAAGTTGCTTCATCGAATACATGGGCTGAAGGACACTGCCGAGTTCCTCCCCGGCATGGGAGTTGATTACGGCTTCCTCCAAGTTCATATCCCACACAGTATGCAGAAGAGGCTCCTCGGGTGAAGTCCCCTGTCCTCCACCTTGAGAAGGCTTGGTGCACGCCGCAATGCCCATCAAAAGGGCAATGGAAAACATTATTTCAATACTATTCTTTGCCATGTGTTGCTGTCAGTTATCTTAGTCCCCGTAAAAGTAGCAGTATTATAATCCGAGGTAAGACTTGCGAAGATGCAGACCTCGTCACCCGACGAAAGTCCCTCCAGCTCCTGAAGAGGAATAGAGATACGGGTGTCCCCAGCTTCCACTTTTACGCTTTTGTACTTTTTCGAACCACGGGCGCAGAGTCTGATTTCCGCAGACTTGAACTTGCCCTCAAGGGCCGTCGCAAGCACGAGGTCAGCGTCGTAGCGGCCTGCACGAATTTCCAATTGAGCCTCCTTGGTGGACAGATGGAAGCAGTCTTCCGACATCCCTCCCTGAGGCGCGAAAAGCACGTGGTTGAGCCAGAAGCGGGCAAGTTGAATGCCTCCCGTCTTGTCCTCGTGCATAGCGCACACCAGACTTTGGGGGCCGTCCACCTCCATTGTGCCCCAATAGCCCTTCCCGGGCAGAGCCGCAGTCCAGTTGTCCTGCCAATTGTCGCCCCTGACCAGCTGGGCGTCTGAATCGAGCAATTTCATCCTGTAGATGCTGTTCTTGCCGCAGCCTATGACCACCTCTCCGCTGGGGAAAGTCACCACATATCCGCCCGCACCCTTATCCACATTGGAATGGCGGCGCGAGGGGCCTGCGGTGTTCTCTCCCAAATCCTTCCAGTCCGGGCCATCGTTGTAAACAAGGGACATTTTACAGTAGGAAGCAAAGTAATTCTTGTCCTTGTAGTCCAAAGGCACCTTGGTTTCCAGACGGGCCTCCATCCAGCCCACGAGAGTCTTGCCGTCGGCAAGCAATTTGAAGCAGGGCATCTGGTCCGTGAATATCTTCTGCCCCTGATAATCGTACTTGTACTGGCGGCAGCAACGCATCGGAGCTGACCAGGTGTATCCTCCATCCTCCGAAGTCATCACGGAAGTACCTGAATTCCAATATTGGGGAACTCCGTGGGTAAGGTAACATTGTATGCGTCCGTCGGGCAACAGCAGCAGATAGGGTTCCCAGTTGCAGACATCCGAAATCTGATAGGGCTCGCTCCAAGTCTGGCCGTTGTCCTTGCTACGGCGTATCATAAGGCCCGAGCCCTGCCCCTTGGAGTAATGGGCGGCCGCCCTGAAAGAGCATATAAGTATTATTTCTCCGTCAGGCAGCACAAGGGCATCCGGATTCACGAAACGTCTCACATCCGTGGTGCCGTCCTCCATGGCCACCCTGTAGGGTGAAAAGAGCATTTGCGGCTCGCTCCACTCTTTGAAGTCGGGACTGACGCTGCACCATATTCTGGAACCGAAACGGCCTCCCATATAGAACATTATGTAACTACCATTAGCCATCTTCTTGATACGAGGATAACAACAGAATTGCTGCTCCTTCGCCGAAGGAGGCACTCCCTTGAGCATCCGGCCGGAGTCCAATTGTCCCGAATATGCAGGCATAGGCTGCAGGCGACTGTATTGCTCGTATCCCCGATGGGAAGTGTGGAAGGGCACGGGCAACTTTTCTCCACTGAGAGCTATCCTCTGCCAGGTGGAGGGATTTTTGGCCGACACATTGAAGAAGCTGTCTCCGTCCACGGACGCCCAGAAGCAAAGGGCAGAAGTTTGAACAGCTCCTATGGATGCAAGAGGCAGGGCCAGTTCATATACAAAACCTTTACGGTTGTCAGAAGTGAAACCGGCGGAGGCTTGCAGTCTCACCCCTTCCACTGACGCATTGTCCAGCTTGCCGCTGGAAATGGCAACATCCGCATAGCTTCCCTTTTTCAGTTTGGCTCCCTCGACACAGAGTTTCAGGTTAATTTTACTCTCCTGCGCCTGTTCTCCGACTATTTCCACGGCAATGAAGAGGTCCTTGCCATCGTGGCTGGCGCGGAAGATGGTCTCCACCGGGCTGTCAGACCCGATGAAAAGGGCTTCGTCGCCAAGCCATTCGCCGCAATCCCCGTCCAGGGTTGTCTGCTGCAGAGGAGCCGTGATGCGGTGGTTCAAATAAGACAAGGCCAGGCATATGCCGTTCTCTCCCGAGTCCATGCAAGAAATGATATGATGCTTGTCCGCAGTGGCCTCGATGCTGCCCCAGCAACCGCGAAGGTCAAAGGGCTGGAGCCAGTCCGAAGCGAAGTTACGCCCGTTCCATTCGGTAGCCGTGCTATTGCCTAGCTTGACGGAATGGCGGCCTTCTATGCCGGTGGATATGACCACCTCTCCGGAAGGCAGGGTCACCACATAGCCGGAGTTGGCCCTCAATATATTCTTTTGTTTATCGGCTGGACCTTCCTTGGAGGAGGCGAGAGGCTCCCACCGGGTGGACGGATTGCGCACCAACGATATGTAATAACTGCTGGGCGTGCCGGGGCCTTCCTCTTCGAGCCTGTCCTCGACTATGCCGAAAAGGGTCTTGCCGTCGTTCAGCAAACGGAAAACAGGCATCTGATCCGTATAAACCCTCAAACTGTTGTCGTAATACTTGAACTGGCGGCAGACTACGCTCTTGGGACCGAAGTTCACTCCGCCGTCGCGGCTTTCAAGCACGCTAGTGCAGGAACTGCCCAAAACAGGGTTCGTATCGGTGAAATACACCTGCACTGTACTGTCGGGAAGTTCCAGTATGTAAGGCTCCCAGTTGGGGCCCTCGTATATCCTTATGGGCCGGGTCCAGGTTCTGCCGTTGTCGTGACTGCGCATACAATCTATGCCACAGCCCGCCCCGGTCTTCTTATAGGCATTTGTAGACCTTACGCTCCTGACTCCCAGCAAGGTGCCGTTACTGAGAACTGCCGTCTCGAAACCCGACATTCTGGTATAATCCTCCGCCCCGTCCACCGTCACCTTCTGCGGGGTGGATGTGACCTTGCCCATAGTCCAGTGCAGCAGGTCAGAGCTGAAGGAAGAAAAAGTGCGGGAAGAAACCTGGCCACCCTGATAAGTCATTATATAGGTGCCGTCAGGCAGGGACTTGATTCTCGGATACCAAGGATTGCGCTGCTCGACAGGCACGGTTCCCGGAATGAGAGCAGAAGGTTTAAGCACACTGGTGTACCTGTATATGGGCTCGAGGCTGCTGTGCTTCTCCTCTCCGGCGTGGGAATTAAGCTGATGGGGAGTTTTGTTCATCTCGTCCTGAGTGTGCACTCGCACTGTACGAGCCGAAGCGCTCCAGAATGCAAAAAGGCATAGTGACGCTGCCGTCAGGTGCCTGAGCATATCACAGATTTTCAAGCTGGGTTTCATATCGGGATTACTTATTGTACCTGACTGCAAAATAGTTCATAGCCGTCTCCCTTCCCTCCACTATGGTGCCTCCGTCATAAGAAGCGGTGGTGCCGGCCTGGGTAGAAGAAGGTCTCATCCTCACGTAAACAATGTTCCTGTCCAGCAGGGACGTATCTTCCGGAAGATTGATGCTCACGTACTTGGGTCCGGGACATTGCCAGGGTTTGCGGCTGCTTATCACGGGGAAATCAGGCACAGTATAGGATGCCGCCGTCGTCCACTTCTGACCATCCACTGAATATTCCAGGTTCCAATAGCGCGGCGCTCCGACAGTCCTGCCCAAGCCCGATTCGGCTCCTATCTGAACGGAAATGGGGAAGTTGGCGGAGGTAAGGCCTTCCGTGCTGAACGAGGCACACCAGTATTTCTGGGGACCCCAGCCTGCCGAAGCGTACCAGGCAGAGGAGTTCATTATCAAAGCCGTGTTATACACCAGCGAATAGGGAGCGAACTCGGCGGGGGCTCCGTAATAATCGTAAACTCCGTTGCCCCGGGCAGGGTCGGTTATCTCGCCGTTTTCATAAGGGCCGAGATGCGTCCAGTCACGCCATATCACTATATTCCCCTTGCTGCCGTCGCTGTTGACCACATAGAGTCTTCCCTTGACCTGAGGGTCGTACAGAGGGTCCGGAACGGCCGGATATGTGGAATACATTGTCTGGCCGGACACATTGCAGACCAGTTCCGCATTGCTCTTGTTGTAGTAGCGCAGCTCCATAAGTAGGCCGGAGAAACCATCCTCAAAATCGTCGCTGACACGGATTTCCTCCTTGGCAATGGGGCGTATCTGATACTTGCCTATATTTCCTATTCCTGTGATGTAATCCTGCAATATGCCCTCCTGCTGACGGCGCATAGCCTCGCTGCCATCCCACTCGAAATTGTCGCAGCTTTCGTGCACAATCACGCCTGAAATACTGCCGGAACCCTGGGGGATGCCCTCTCCGTCCCTTTCCCAGGAAGCGCCGAGATTGGTCATCAGATGGGAGGTTGAACCCTTTATGTCACGGATTACCATAGGATAAGAGTGGATGAGCTGCCTGTGGCGCAGGTCTATGGGCACAAAAGGGCCCTTGCGCACGGGTATCTCGCAATCCTTGAGGGTAACGTAGGTGTACACGTCCGAGTCGGTAAGTTCATCCATATATTTCTCCTTTGGCGTCAGATCATATGCGCTTCCCGAAGCTGAGGATATGACATTGGAGGCCTTCAAACCCGTAATTTCAAAACGCAGGGGATCTTCAGCGGTGCCTCCGAGCCGTTTTATGCTTGTCCCTTTCAACAGAATTTCCGCCTTGTCGTAACGCCTGAGTATGTTGTCCTGCGCCGAGTCAAAGAGCAGCCTCAAACCGTGGGTGGCCTCCGCATTCTGGATATACACTGTCCGGGCAGAACGGCTGAAATCCTGCAGTGAGGCCGACACGCTCAAGTTCTCTCCCCCATTGCCCTCGCTGTCATCCGAGGAAACCACGCCTTCTATCACCCAATCCTCCTCAACGACAAGCGTCCCCGCGGCGGTCAGTTTGGTTTTCAAATCGGCAAGGCTCATTTCCGTGTACGCGGAGCCCCTGCCCATCTGGCATATCTGCATCTTATCCGATATCGAATCATCGTCCTTTGAAGTGACTGTGACATAGGCTGTCCTTGAGAGTTCCGACGGATTAGGGTCAACGGTGAACTTCACAAAGTTGTTGACCTTGCGAACATCCTGTACCCAACCTCCCGTACCGTCATAATCCACAGTTATGACAAGGTCGTCGTCAGAATAAAGAGAAAGTATCTTTACTGAGCACTCCTGTCCGTCCTCCGGCACGGATACGCTGTGGGAGGCTAACTCTATCTTGTCCGACAATATGCCTTCCTGCCTGATGTTGACGCCTATACTCCTGCGGCCCCGCTCCAGGGTGAGGACCGCCGTCCTGGAAAGACCCCTGTTGTAGTCAAATTCCAGATTCAGCACAAGATCGCCACTGCCTGAAATGCTGCGTAAGGAAGTCCCTTCAAAACGAAGCCAGGAATCCTCCCCGGCAAGCCTTGCTGTAAATACCCCGTCGCTGAGCACCTTCAGGCCATAGACTCCGGGGGCGCTCTCCAGCACCACATTCTCCTCAATCACTCCTATTTCATCGGGAGGAAGCAGGCCATCCTGCACCGTACAAGCAACTGCGGCGGCAAGCAGAATAATCAATGAAATATATTTTTTGTTCGTTTTCATACTTTCGGATTTCGCAAGTGACATTTGAAAACTGCCGTTTCTTACAACAAATTATCCGGCACTGAAGCCGCCGTTTCCACATTCCCCGACTGCACGATGTTCACCACTATGGTTCTGGACGGGCAGGACAACTGCACCTTGGCTACTCTGGCATTATTCTCCAGATTATCCGTCACCGAGCAATGGAGATAACCCAGGCCGCTACCTCCCGTCTCCTTCAAGGAGAGCCACTCCCCTTCCACAACCTCGGCATCCCAGGCCTGGTTGGAAAAGACGGTCAATACAAAATCATCCGAGAGCTGTCCCAAATTCACACGCGTGCTGTTCACGCCCAAATCCAGCCCGGAGGTCCATTCCTTGCTGCAGGAACACAGGGCCATCACTGCGGCCACAAACAGAATTGCATATCGTTTCATACTCTTATTCTCCATATTCGCTGTTGTCCAAAGCCCCTCCGGAATACGTCACCTGTTCTGCAGGAATGGGCAAATACCTGTGACAGGGCCTTATGTAGTCCGGCAGATACAGGCCGTCATTGTAGGCCAAGGTTCTTTCGTACCATATACCCCAGCGCACCAGGTCGAACTTTCTCTGGAACTCGCCGAAAAGTTCTCTCGCCCTCTCCAAGCGTATTTCCTCCATAAGGGCCTCGGCGTTGCCGTCAACTGCATCCGGAGTGAGTTTCTGCAAGCCTGCGCGTACCCTGGTGACATTCAGATAGTCGGCGGCTCTGTCCAGGTTGCCGCTGCGGAGCTGGGCCTCGGCCATCATCAGCAGGGCATCCGCAAAACGGAAGAACTTGGGATTGTTGCTGTCCATGGTATAATACATTCCGGGGCACCAGAATTTATTGCCAAGCCAGGGGCGCTGCACGGCGTCAAGATTGGCGGCGGTGGCGGCGGAACTCTGCTTGAACCACCTTACCTTGTGGTCCTCAGGCAGACGCTGGGTATCATCCCTCGCATAAGCCTTCCAGCGCCAAGCCAGGTTTCCGGAACCTCCTCTAGCCTCTTCCGCGCCGGCAGAATATTCGCCCGAACGCAAGTCAGGGCTGTCGTAGGGAAGCACCGTCTGAAAATAATAACTCGTGGGACGGGCGGAGGTACTGATGCGGGCATTGGTCCCCAACTCGGGTATGGCTATGCCTCCATACAGATCGGATATGGCGTACTCCCCTTCGTCGCCCTCGACTTCGTCAGTACTCTTGCTGGGAGTCGTCACCACGGCTATATACCCTGTCTGCTGATTGCCGTATTCTTCGAAGACATTGGGTATTTCCAAAATGCTTTCCTTTGTATATTTCTGGCTGAAGGGGATATCCGTCATCTTATAATCCGCACCGAAGGCCTCCGGGTTGTCGGCATAATGGCCGTAGATGTCCTCCAACACGGAAATCACCTTGACCGCGTCATCCCATCTGCTGTTCCACAGGCACATCTTCGCAGCCAGCATCAAGGCTATGGGGGCATTCATCCTATTGTCCACAGGGGCATCGTACGAACGCTTGAAGGGCATCGCGGCCAGACCGCCAAGGTCCTGAGGCATAACGTAATGCATCAGTTCATCGATGATGGCGTCCCTCGTTTCGGAGGCAGGCATCCTCGGTAGGGAGGCGATGCGCGCACGATTGTTCTCATCGACCACCTCCGTATAATAGGGAACATCTCCGAAGGTGCAGGTAAGCAGGTAATAGAAAAAGGCTCTCAGAGTGACAAGTTCAGCACTCAAAGACAGCGCCTCCTGAGCTGTGATTCCTCCCTCCGCAAGGCAGGCGTCCACTGCGGCAAGCATTGAATTTGAGCGCATGACACCCATATACGCGTACTGCCATATCACGGCGCCCACACCTGGACGTGTAGGGGAAATGTTCAGTATGGCATTGTCCATAGTGGACAAATTGAGGTACATGCAGTCCGTGGTACATTCCGTAGCCAGCCATACATTGTGGCCTCCCAGAATACTGCGGATGAGGTTGTAGCAAGCGTTCACGCCCGTGCGGCACTGTGTATAATTCTTATAGTACTCACCCTCGGCCGAACTGCTGAAAGGTTTTTCCTTCAGAGAGCAGGAGCACAGGGAAAGGGCCGCCGCGATTATTACAAAATATCTTTTCATCATACGCCCTCCTAGAATTCAAGTTGCAAATTCAATGTATATGTCCTGGGACGCGGGAAGGAGCCGTCGTCCAGACGTCTTACGGTAGCGCTGGTACTTACATCGGGGTCGAAACCGTTGTAATTCTTCAATAGGAAGAGGTTCTCTCCCGTTACACCTATGGTGAACACCTTGAAAAAGCGGCTCCAGCGATTCAGTTGCAGCCTATAGCTGACAGTCAAGGTCTTGAGACGGAAGAAAGAAGCGTCGTGCACAATGAAATCGGAGGCGTTGGTGTCATCCCAGTTGGCAACGGCGATGTCGGAATCCGGGTTGCGGACTGCATCCCAGGCATCCAGCACATAGCGGTACTTGTTCAGGCTTCTGGAAGATGAACCCATCCACAATTCGGAAAGATTATACATTTTGCCACCGATGGAATATGCAAAGTAGAGATTGACATTCACACAACCGAAAAGTTTGAAGTCATTCTGGAAGCCGCCGTAAACCACGGGGTCCGAACTGCCCAGATACACCACGTCGTTCTGGTCCAGTAGGCCGTCCCCGTTCACGTCCATATAACGGGTTCGACCGAGGTTGGAGCCGTTGGAACCGTCGGCAATCGTGGAAACATAGGTGTGGGTGTACTTGTTGCGGTCTATTTCTTCCTGAGAATGCCATACGCCGGCCCTCTGATAGCCCCACAAGGCATTGACGGGATAACCCTTTTTGTAGCCGTACAAATATTGGGTAGTATTGCGGGGGTTCATATAAGTGGGCACGACCTCATCCCCGGCTCCCGAATCCAGCACGAGCTGATTGTTGTGGGAAATGGTCAGAGCCGTGTTCCACTCGAAGTTGCGAACTTTGACATTCTTCGTGTTGAGGGTGAACTCCACGCCCATATTGCGGGTCTTGCCCACATTGGCGAAATAGGTGTTGTAGCCTGTCACCTGCGCATTGCGCACGCTCAGCAGCAGATTGTGGGTGGTGGCATAGTACAACTCCAGTTCGGCGGAAAGGCAGGAGCGGAAGGCGCTGAAATTCAGGCCTATATTATAAGAATCGGTGGTCTCCCAGGTAAGATTGCTGTTGGCAAGATGCTCGGGCATAGTGGCCAGCTGGTACTTGTCGCCGAAAAGCCAGGAACCCTTGTTGGAACCTATAGTCGCAAGAGAAAGATAGCTGCTGATGGCGTCGTTGCCGCTGCGGCCGGCGCTCAATCTGAGCGAGAGGTCATTCAGCCAATGGGCCTTGTTGAACCATGGTTCGTTCATTATGCTCCAGCGGAAGGCGGCTGCGGGAAAGACGCCCCACTTGTTCTTTTCGGAGAAATTGGATGCCCCGTCCGCGCGCATAGTAAACGAAATATAATACCTGCGGTCATAATTGTAATTCGCCCTTGCAAGAGCGGACATAGTGTTCTTCTCCGATTGGGAGGAGGTCGAATAATAGTTTTCCGTGCTCATTATGCCGGCCATATTGTAGAACTTCACGTCGTCGTTGACATATCCCGTACCCGAGATAGCAAGATAGTTCCTCAATATGTGGCTGCCTGTAAAGCCCGCCAACAATTCAACATTGTGCTTGCCGGAAAAATTCTTTTTGTAAGTCAGGGTGGTCTCGCTCAGATACCTGTCCTCGGTGTAGAAGTTGCGCATAGCGCTGCCTCCCTGCTTTCTGGCAGCAGCGACAGGCAGATAAGAGGGCGAATACTGCAGAGCCCTGTCATCCTGACGGGTGAAGGAAAAGGTGGATTTGAGCGTAAGACCGGGGGCAATGTTCACCTGCACCCAGGGCACGAGGTTCAGGTTCCACTTGGCCGCAACATTGGTCATCTGCGTGGCGCAGATGTAGGGGTTATTGAAGATTATACCCTGCACGTCGTCGAAGGAGTATTTGTTCCAGATACTGGTTTCGTCCAGCAGAGGGCTCAAATAGATGGCGGCGTTGGTATTGGTGCCCGATATGTTTGCATTGGTGCGGTTGATGTCGAAGTACACCAGATTGAACCTGAGACCGACAGTAACGTATTTCCCCAATTTGGTGTTGAAACTTGTTCTGGCAGTATATCTCTGATAGTCGGAACCTATGACTACGCCCTTGTTGTAGTTGTAGCCGAAACTGGCCGAGTAGTTCATGTTGCCCGAGGAGCCGGAAATCTGGGCATACTGATAATCGTATATGCCCAATTGGGAAAGTTTCTTGACCCAATCCGTGCCTTCTCCGAAAACGGAAGGATCGGGGAAGGGATAGACTGTAGACGAAACGCTCTGCGGCGAGGTCAGCTTGGAAGGACTGGCCGCCAGGGCAACCATATTCTGCCAGGTTGCATATTCACTTGCATTCATCAGGTCCAGGCTGCCGGCAATGTGGGATATGCCGGTGCTGCTCTTGAGAGTCACCTTGAACTTGGATTTTTCCGTGTCTTTCTTGTCTGTGGTCACGAGTATGACACCATTGGCTCCACGGCTGCCGTAGATGGCTGTGCTGCTCACGTCCTTGAGCACGGAGATGCTCACAATGTCGGAGGGGTTGATGTCGTCAAGGCTGCTTACCGCATCCAGCACCCCGTCCACCACTATGAGCGGCTCGTTTCCCGCAGAGATGCTTCTCGCTCCTCGAATCTGTATGCTGGCGCTCTGGCCCGGTTCGCCGTTGCCGCTCACTATGTCGGCGCCCGCTATCCTGCCCTGAAGAGCCTCGGCCACCGAATTGACGGGGGTATCCTGCACCTTCTCCATATCCACCACGGCCACGGCGCCTGTCAGATCCGATTTCTTTGAAGTACCGTAACCGATGGCCACGGCCGTATCCAGCACCTTGCTGTCCGGAACCAGACTGACATCCACCACAGCACGCCCTCCTATGCTTTCGAGCTTGGTCTTGAAACCGAGGAAAGTGAATTCCAGCACAGCATTCTTGTCGGCCTCTATGCTGTATTTTCCGGAATAATCGGTCACGGTAATGGACTTTGTGCCCTTTACCACGACTCCGGCTCCGACGATGGGCACGCCCGATTCATCCTTGACAGAACCGCTCACCCGTATGTTCTGCGCCAACGAGGGAAGGCAGGACAACAAAAGTCCCAACACTGTCAGATTGTATCCAATATGCTTCATATCATCAATACTTGAGGGTAATTCCCATAGACTTGTGCACTGCTCCGGACAAGGGAACTTCGGACAGCGACACCACTGCCGCAGCATTCCACGCGCTGGCCGACGCATAAATGTAATCCGCTCTCCATTCTATGCCGTCCTTGCTGAAGGTAGGATTGTAGTCCCTGCTACACATCCATATACAATCGACCAGATTGTTGGTTCTGGCATAGCGGTCCGCTTCAAAATCGGAAGCATTGGGATTGGAAGGATACCAGGAAGGCGTTGAAGGGTAACCGAGTTCCAGCACGCTCAAATAATAAAACGAGCCCCCGACTATCCATTTGTCAGGGCTGTCCGGTCTGTTGTACCCCGCATCCAGCAGAGAACGAAGTTGACCGTAGCGTCCCTCTCCCGACGGAACAGCCTCCCCGAAATCAGCGCAGGCAATGCATACGCCGTCAATCTCCGCCATCAACGCCACCGGAGAAGACAGAGATTCTACAACAGGTTTCTTGTCCGTCCTGTTGAGCAGAACGATATTGCCATAGACGCTCGACGAGCCCTCATGGGCCGAGCCAAGCTGCAACGCCTTTTCATTATCCCATATAACCCACTGTATGTCAGCATCATCCCCATTAAGAAGATTCTCCGCTGCCTCTAAGTCGGCACAGCCGGAAAGATTGAAATAAGATAGCTTGAGCCTTGTCAAGGGCACATCGACAAATTCTATGTAGGAATTTTGAGGCAGGCTGGAATAATCCTTGCCGTCAGGCACTCCCTGCTGCCGCAGATAGAGGGTATCAGCCCTGAAGGAACTGTAGTCCTCGATGACAATGCGGCCCAGCCTGGTAGGGTTGGAAGAAATGAAATCCGACTCGTTGGAAGAGTAGCTGAGGGTAAAGGCGCCTTCTCCCTGCCTGCCTTCCACATCCAGGCTTATCCAGGGGTCTGCCGCGCTCACCCTCCACAGGCCCGGCAATTTGACCAGAACGGTCTTGGAGCCGGACTTGGCGGTAGTGTAAATCTCGCCTATCTTTCTGCCGCGCTCTAAAGTCTGCTCCTTGGTACAGGCAAACAGGGCGGCCATAGACATAAGTATCAGTATAGTTCTTCTCATACCATCAAAATTCCAAATATCCGTCTGTCAACTCGAACCCGGGTATTTCATCCGGGGTTATTGTAAGGGCCGTCACATCGAATTGTCCCCGGGATACCCTTTCCACGGTGAAGCCCTTAAGGTTCATCTGTAGAGTCTCTTCCCCCGAAAGCAATTCAAGACGCAACGCATTGTCCGGATACACGGCCGGGGGCAGCACGAAGAAGAAATCCCTGTAGCCCTCGCTGTCCGCACTCGAATATATTCCGCCGGAAAAGTCCAGGGAAATGGTCTTGAAAGCGTTGTCCGGCGTGACAATTTGCAGCCCCGCATCCATCAACAGACGGCCGGCAAGCCCCCTGTCAGAAGATATGGAGATGGAACTTATGTCCATAGGAGTACGGAAAAGGAATCTGACAGCCACTATGCCGAAAGGATAACGGAAACAGAGTCTGCCCTCGTCCGAAACGGCGGCCATTGTATTGTTGTACTGCAGGAAAAATTCCTCCGCGTTCAGATTAGGGTCATATTTCTGAACGGGGGAGAGTTCGACGGGTATGCAGCCGTTTTCCGACTCCAGACCCTCTTTATAAGGATAATAGGCCAACAGGGAGCCCTTGACCAGAGGACCATAGAAATGGGCCCTGGGGTTCGTCACATCCTCCCTTCGCATCACATACTTGGTGTTTTTTCCCTGAATGCTGCCGTATATGCCTATGCAGTCCCCACTGTTCCACACGGCGGAATACGGCGCTCCCGCATCGTCAATGGCAATGGTTTCCATCTCGGCCTCCAGCATAGTGTAGCCGTCCAGATTAACGTCAGGAACTATGCTTCCCCGGCAAGCTGCCACCATAAGGGATGCATACAAAAAAAGTACGATTTTGCTTGACTTCATAGTTCAGCTCCTTTAAAGTCCGTTCCAGTAAGTATTGTCCGTGATTTCCACCTTGTCGGGGAAAGACTTTGCATAATAATCTGCGGCAAAAGAGCCGGACGCAATGTAATTGCCTATGTTGGAGGCCGTCATCGCAAGAGTTTCGAAGGTGGTGGGAGTGGAGGCATTGTAAGTGACAATGTCCTTACTTAGAGTGAAAGTGCCCCCGAAACGGCAGTTGCTCACCTTGCTGCCTTCTATCTTTATGAACGGCCACCATACTCCGCCCTTGGTGTTCTGCTTGGTGCTGAGGGTGAAGGCAAGGGAATAATTGCTGTCGCTGTAGTCGGTGCAACGAATATGCATAATGTCGGCGAAAATGCTGCAGTTTGTGAGGGAGAAACTCATCATAGCGTAACCTATTCCGCCGGAAGCCGAATATGCCTGTCTCTTGAGCGAGCCGATTTGCTTGCTTACCACTGTGCACGAGTCAAAGTCCACATATCCGCCGAAGCCGCAGAGACCTCCGGTGACAACGCAAAGTGCGGAACGGGCAAAAACGGCCTCCAGGCCCACTACCTTGCCGTAATTGGCACAAGAGCTAACTTTGATATGCTTGGCTGAAAGCCCGTTCAATATGCCGGCCAAACCGCCGCAATATGCCTTATAGGGGTCATCCGAAGACACCGTACTGAGCAGTCCATTGCTGCAATCCCCGTTGTTGATGCAGGAGTCCATCTCCATATAGACGCAGTCCTCGGTCTCTATTTCCGCGGCAGCTCTCTTATAATAATAGAAGTACCTGCCGTCCGTACTGTACTTCACGGCTGCGCCCACGAGGCCGCCGACACCCGACATAGGCACGGCGCCTCCCGTACCCTCGGGATAGTAATACGCCGAAATCTTGCCGTTGTTGACACAGCCTTTGAGAGTAAGGAAAGTGCTTTCCGTGCCGCCCACCACAGTGCCGACTATGCCGCCATATCCGGCTTGGACAGCAGCATAGACACTGTTCGCCGGCTTTACCACAGTCACCGTAATGTCCGCTTCATTGGTACAATCCTCAATCAGGGCCGAAGCTGCGACCGGAGCGGTAGCGGCAAAAGCCCCGGACAAAATGGCCTGCATGGTGTTGGTCAGTTCCGCCACTATCTTAATGGGAGCTTCATTGCGGCAACGCAGCAAGGTACCTCCGTTGAGCGTGCGCACAAAAGCGGAGGCAAGCATCTTGCTGTCCTTTACATTTACCGTTATCTCCGTTCTGTTGATACAATCGCTTATCAGGGCGCCGTCGGAGAGCACAGAGGCGAACACTACCACGCCGAGAGTCCCCGGGCTGGAAGCTTCCGCCATTTTTCCGGCAAGAGTCAGATTCCGTATGGTTCCGGACAGGGATTTGAATACGGGGCCGGTGGCGGCAGTCTGGGTGATGACGTGGCCCTGCCCATCCAGGATATCGGCAAATTTATTGATGCTGTCGAGAGAACCGACGGTAAAATCCGCCCCTATCTTCACGCTGCCATCCTTGCCCAGCCAATCCTGTTCCCAAGAACCGGCGTTGTATGCCGCAGCAAACTCCGCCCAATCTTCGGCCGAAGTAATCTCACGGGCATCCGGCACATAAGGAACGGCCTCGAAGCGTACCATGCGGCCGGGCACAACCGTCACTCCGGCATCTGCGCCATCGCTTTCCCTGAGCCAATAGGCACGGAAAATATGTTTTGCTGTATCAGTGAATTTGAGGCAGAATCCTTCCGGATAAGTGCCTGCCGGCAGAGTAAAAATAAATCTGCGACCGTCGGAGGGGCCAATAGTGATTCCGCCTTCGGGTAAGAGCATCTCCACCCGGGACTTGCCTTCGACAGCCTGCAGTTCTCCGCTTCTGCTATCCAGGGTGAATTTGCCGGCAATGGCATTCCCGCCTAAACTGGTTATGGAAAGAGAGTTGATTGTACATCCTTCCTCGGAGCTGAGATTTACGGAAATTGCGCCGCAGGCGTGACGGAGAGAAATCGTCTCCTTCTCATCCTCCGCATACGCATACATCAGAGCCGCTCCTTCGCCGAAAGAGTCCTTGTGCCAAGTTTGCGTCTCCGGAATTTCCAGACTTACAACTCCCCTCTCATCAATGCCACTGAAAGCAGATGCCGGATAAAGAATGCTGAACGGAGCCTCCACATTGCGGAGTTCGAAACTAGCGCTGGCAAGCCGTTCGCCTTCACCGACGGAGAGAGCGTCAGACTTCACGCCATTGACATTGATTCTGTCCCCGTCACTCCAGTAAACGGGGAGAACAGGAAGCGCCTGCGATGCGTCAGTCCAAGTTTTCACCTGCGAATCCGCCTCTGTGCTGAGATGGAAGACGACACTTTCGTCAACCTTCTCTCCCCCTGTGACGAGCCTGTCGGAACATGCCTGAAACATAATTGACGCTCCCAAAAGAAGTACTGTCAGTTTATCGGAACTTTGCATAATAAATCAAAGATTTTCACATTCAGTTTCATTTGTTTTCTAACGCAAGCTAATACTTATTTTGAGACACACAAAAAAGACCCGACTTGCGTAGGGCCTTTTTTACTCTTTTTTGGGAATTTTGTACTATAAACTGATGTCTGCGCTGAGCTTGATGTCAGAGGCTGAAGCCCCCACAAGTATGCTATATTCACCCTTGTCGAGCCTCCAGTCGTGAGAGGGAGTATCGTAATAGGAGAAGGCTGATTTGTCCAGCTCGATTACGACCTCGTCCGAGGCGCCCTTGGCAAGTTTAACCTTGGCGTAGCCTTTGAGTTCGTGGTGGGGACGCATTACAGAAGGATGCTTGGGAGCTACATACACCTGGGCAACCTCAGCAGCGGTGCATTTGCCGGTATTGGTCAGCTTGAAGCTCACCGTAACCTTGGCGTCCTGCTTCACCTCAGCCTTGAGGTCAGAGTATTGGAACTGACTGTAAGTCAAACCATACCCGAAGGGATAAAGGGGCTGTACGCCGAATTTCTCCACTCCGCGATAGCCCACGAAAATGCCCTCTGCATAATCCGTGAAGTTATACTTGTTCAGACGTTCATGATGCCTGTCTTCATGCATACTGCGGTTGAGCATGGTCACGTGGTAGTGGGGAGTGGCGGGATTGGCTTTCAAACTGCCCCAGAAAGTGAAGGGAAGGCGGCCGGAGGGAGAAACCTTGCCGGAGATTATGTCAGCAAGGGCCTTGCCACTCTCCTGACCTGTGAACCAAGCCATTATGAGGCCGTCCACCTTGTCAATCCAGGGAGCAACGTTGACCTCACCGCCGGAGAATACCACAACTATCACCTTCTTGCCAGTCTTAACTGCCGCATTGATGAGTTTGTTCTGATCACCAGGAAGGTTATAAGTGCGGTCGTTGTTCTCCTTTTCGGTATCCTTGTTGAAGCCAAGGGCAAGGACAATGGCATCCACCTTTTTGAGTTCAGCTGCGCTGGGAAGGCTTTGACGAAGAGTCACATTGTACCTGCCTGAGCCGACAAGACCTTGATACAAGGTGGTGGTACGGTGGGGGAAGGGATACATTGCTCCGCTGCCGCCGCCATAGGGAATGTAGTCGGCATTGGGGCCGAGCAAAACGATGTTGCCGCCCTTGAGGGGAAGAGCGTTGTTCTCATTGCGGAGCAGCACCGGGGCCTCAACTGCTGCCCTATAGGCTGCCTCCCGGCTCTTGTCATAATCCTCAGGAATGGAGCTGTCCTTAATTTCCTTGTCGAAGAAGCCGTAAGCTATGTAGGACTGAAGAAGATGCTGGCATTTCTCGTCGATTTCAGAGATGTCCACTGTGCCGTTTTCAATGAGAGGCTTGATATTCTCATAAGTCATTGCATAGCCGCAGGGCATTTCGAGGTCCAGACCGCTGGTAGCGCAGCCTATGGGAGAATAGGTGGATCTCCAGTCACTCATCACTATGCCCTCGAAGCCCCATTTGCGCAAGTTCTGCTTGATGAGCCACTCGCTCTCAGCCGTATGTACGCCGTTCAAGGGATTGTAGGAAGTCATCAGGGCGCCCACCTTTGCCTTCTCGACGGCCTTGCGAAAGGTAGGGAAGTAAATCTCGTTGATGACACGCTCGGAAGCATTGGAGCTGTTCCAGTGGCGGGAGAATTCCTGATTGTTCAGGGCAAAATGCTTGATGGTAGCCATCACGCCTTCCTCCTGCATACCCGTAATGTAGCTGCAGGCCATCTCGGATGCAAGATAGGGGTCCTCGCCCATATATTCAAAGTTGCGGCCGCAAAGCGGACTGCGATAAATGTTCACGCCGGGACAGAGCATTATGCCCACGCCTCGGGCCTTGGCGTCATATCCTATGCCTTGTCCTACAGCTTTAGCCGCTTCCCTGTTCCAACTGGCCGCCACGGCAATTCCACAGGGATAATAGGTGCTGTTTGTAGGAGTGTTGCCAAGCTTGCGCACACCCTGGGGGCCGTCGGCAAGCAGGATGGACTTAATGCCGAGACGCTCGACAGGATATGAATAGAAACCCTCCCTATAGCCTGTTATGAGCCCGCATTTTTCTTCAAGGGTGAGTTGTGAAACCAGGGCGGCCGCACGGTCCTTGTGCGCCTGAGTAATCTGGGGGGTCTGCGCTTTCACACTTATGGAAGTCAAAGCGGCAAGAAGCAATAGGTAAATACGTTTCATATGCACATA
>JAEDMF010000051.1 GCA_016303175.1 Bacteroidales bacterium | reverse complement strand
GACTTGCGGCGGTTCGTGATTTCCGTCTTGCTAGTTCAAGCCCAGGAACGGTTAAATTAGCAGACAAGCCAACTAGATTCCATGTCGAGAATATGCCAACAGATACTTATTTGCTGATTCCCCGTGTGTCTTCAGAGCGACGCTTTTATATTCCGATAGGGTTTATGCCATCTGATACTCTTACAAGTGATTCTGCGCACATTGCAATGGGGGCCACTCTCTATCATTTTGGCGTTCTGACTTCATTAGTGCACAATGCTTGGCTTCGAGTAGTCTGCGGACGTTTGAAGTCTGACTTCCGTTATTCCAAAGACATCGTTTACAACAACTTTCCTTGGCCGGATGTAACAGAGGAAAAGAAGTCAAAGATTGAAAGAACTGCTCAATCAATTCTTGATGCTAGGCAGGTTTACCCAGATGCATCAATGGCAGATTTATATGGAAACCTCATTCTCTTTCCCGAACTGATGAAAGCCCACCGGGCCAACGATGCCGCCGTCCTGGAGGCCTACGGCTTCCCCAAAGATGCCACCGAATCCGACATAGTGTCCCGCCTCTTCAAGATGTATCAAGAGTTAACCCGGTAAGTAGTCAGTTCAATATGAGAAGTCAACTGTGCAGTTGAACAAGGTCAATAGAAGTTATATAGCAGCCAACTCTGCTCCTATCTGTCTAATTTCGGACTTAATGCACTCCATACGCTCCTCTGATGGGCGTTTTGTGCCACTGATATACTGGGCAAGAAGGCTCTGTGACATTCCCAAACGACGAGCAACTGCAGAGGCATTTATTTCCGGATGTGCCATAAATAGCTCATACAACGTATTGGTACTCTTCTGACTGAAGAAACCCTCAAAACTCAAATCTTCGTCAATCTCTTCCCAATGAATACCAAACGCATCATAGGTGTAATTCTCTCGCTGGGACTGTGTAGCAAACTTTAATCGTGGATAGTCCGAAAACTTTTCACAAGCCTCACGACCATCGACAGTTCTAATCCATACCGCAGTATCGGTAATCCAAATCTTTTCAATAGTCATCATAAGGCAATTACTATTTATTGTTATTAAAAAACTTGTTCCAATGTTCAGCGATAATCTCGGCATTCTCTTCAATAACAGACTCAGCCATCTTAATTTCAGAGGGCTTCAAGCCGTGATTTTCAACCAATATCACCGGATTGATTGTAAACTTAGCGTGTATATTCCCTTTTACTACATGAACATGAATAGGCTCGTGGTCATTAGCATAAAAGAGAAATCTAAATCCAAATAAAATAAAAATCGTAGGCATAGTATCTATGTTTTTGCAAATAAAGGTAATTATTTTATTACCTGCAACTATTTTGCAAATATTATCACATTTCTCATATGCCGTCGTTGCATCCGGCTCTGCCGCCCGCACACCGAGACTGATTTTGGAGATTTCTAGGCTCAGTTTCGGCATGTACCTTATGCACATGTTTTTCCTGTCGCCCATTGCCCTTTTTTTCATCGGGGAAAGCGTTGCACCATCCCTCGTGCTTGTATGGCTGGCTATTCCCTGCATTGCTGCACTGCCTGTGCCGATGAAATGCTTATGCCTATAACCTCTTGAGGTTTTCGTCTGCGATGATTTTGTCGATTATGGCCTTTACGAGGGTAAAGGTGCGGCCGGATTCGGTATAGTCCGTCGGGGAGATGTAATTTACCCTGTCCTGTTTCAGCAATTTCTTGGCTGTCACTATCTTGGAGGGCTTTTCGGGATTGTAAACCGCGATAGACCATCCCCCGAACATTTTCACGATTTTCATGCAGGGGACATCGGTTTCTCCGTCTCCGAAGTAAATCATATTGGACCAGGGTACCCTTTTCTTGTCTTCGCCCATACTCTCGTTTACCAGTTTGTTGTCCCTGATGCTGAGTATGCCCTTGTTGATTTTGAAAAGGAATTGGGTCTTGGCTGTATAGTCCACAGCTACGCCCGGCCATTCTGCCTCACCCTTGTCATTGTACAGGAAGGAGCAGGCAAATATCCGTTTGAACTCTTTTGCTATGGGAGTGCCCTCTATCATCTCAGCCAGACCGGATGAATTGATGTAGTGCTCCACGACCACTCCCTTCTGTTTTCCGTATTCATTAACGAGAGAAAACCATTCCCTGACTCCGGGGAACAGTTCTATTTTTGCCCCGAAGCGTCTGAAGTCTTTTCTGCGCAGAGGGATATTTTTCCGGTGGGCTTCGTCGAACATCAACTTCATATAGGCCAGAATATTGCTGGCGTCCTGACCTATGGCGATTTCGTCGCTCCTTTTCCAGAAATTGCTGGCATCTTGTTCTATGGCCTGTATGAACCCGAACTCCTGCATGTTGCCGGGAGACAGGGTACCGTCAAAGTCATAGACAAGAGCCACTATGGGCCTTTTTCTCAATGTGGGACTGCGTTAAAGTTCCTCGAACGTCACATCCTCCTGCACATTGTCGTGCTTGGTCTCAACCACGTCACAATGAGCCTTGATGTATTCCACTACTTCACTCAGCCCTTCTGCGAACTTCTCGAAATCTTCTTTGTATAGGAAAATTTTATGTTTGTCGTATGCAAAACTTCCGTCTGCCTCCACGTGCTTCTTGCTCTCGGTAATCGTAAGGTAATAATCGTTTCCCTTAGTCGCCTTCACGTCAAAGAAATAAGTCCTTTTCCCTGCACGTACGGGCTTGGAATACACTTCCTCTGTAGAACGCTCGCGGCTGCCCGTGCCTTCAAAATCTTTACGATACATAATATTTTTTGTTTATTGCCAGCAAATGTAGGAAAATTTCTAAAAAATAAAAGTATCTTTGTACAAATTTTGGAAATTCAGATGCTTAATAGACGAATTCTACGAATTAAGGTATTCAAAGAGCTCTTTGCCATAGAAATGTTACCCCAGTCTTCTCTGGCTCAGGCAAACAAGGAATTGGATGCGGCGCTTGAATCCACACGGGATTTATATTTGTTTATGCTTGCTTCCATTCCGGCCCTCACGGACACGGCAATGGCCCGTTTCGAGCAACTCAAGCTCAAGGTGAACAAGACCGAGCAGGAGAAGAATCCCAATATGAAATTTGCCTGCAACTCTCTTGCTGCGTATTTCCGCCAGGATCCGGATTTCAATAAGATAATCAGCAAGAAGAAGCTCGATTGGGGAGCGTATGATCTTATTCTCAAAAAGATTTATGCCTCAATTCAGACCAAACCTTATTATACCCAATATATGGCCTCACAGGGAACTTCCCTTGCTGAGGATTGCGCGCTGTTCTGCCGCATCTTCGAGGAGGAGTTCGTGGATAGGGATGATCTGGAGCTTGCGCTCGAGGATTTGAGCATATATTGGAATGATGATTTGGCATACAGCCTTACCTGTTGCTGCCGTACTCTTGACGAAATCGGTAAGGGAAAGCAGTGGAGTTTGCCGACCCTCTATCTGAGTTCGCAGAAATCAGGTATGGAGGATGACGAAAAGTTTGTGCACAAGTTGATGCAGGAGGCTTATATCAATTATCCGCAGTACTGCGCTGCCATTTCCGCGTCGGTGCCCAACTGGGACAAGGAAAGGCTTGTTGGTACGGATATTGCCATAATAGTGACTGCTCTTGCGGAGATAGTGCATTTTCCGTCCATCCCCGTGAACGTCTCCATCAATGAGTACGTCGAGATCTCCAAGTATTACGGCACGCCCAAGAGCAGCATATTCGTAAACGGCATTCTCGATACTCTTTCCAAGAAAGTTGAATTTAAAAAGAAATAGAAAATGATGACAATTCTTCAGGCTGCAGGTGCAGCCGCTCCTCAGGCTGCGGGCAGCAGCTGGTCAATGTGGGTTATGATGATTGCAATCTTTGCAATCATGTGGTTCTTTATGATACGTCCCCAGCGCAAGCAGCAGAAGGAGCTCCAGAATTTCCGTTCATCGCTCAAAAAGGGCGACAAAGTTGTGACTGTCAGCGGTGTATTCGGTACTGTGGCTGAGGTTCGCGAGGATATCGTGGTGGTCGAGGTTGCCAAGGACGTAAAACTCAAGATGACTAAGGACGCCATTGCTCGCAGCGCCAACCCCGCGGAACCCGCCAAGGAGCAGAAGAAGTCTGCCAAGGAGGAGAAGAAGTCTGCCGAGGCTGAAGTGGACACTCCCAAGGAGGAAGCCTCAAAGGAGTAGGTTGTGGCGGAGGCCGGAGATTATTGTTCTTTTCTGAGTTTCGCAAGTCTGCTCAAGTTTCAAAATATCAATAACTTGGCAACTTGCGAAGCTTGAGTTGTTCTTAGGGATGGCCAGAAAGTTCAGTACCAGATTTACAGGACGGGATTACCTTGCAATGGGTATTTCCGTTCTGCTGGCTTTTCTGGTATGGCTCATCCATAATCTCTCGCTCCGATATTCCTATCTTGTGAAATGCCCTGTGGCCGTTTCCAGCGAACTGGACGGCTATGCCGGGGAGAGTGAAAATTCCGCCTACGTTGCAGCTCGTTGTGAGATGACGGGCTTTGATATCGTCAAGCACCAGAGCGTCAGGGGCAATCACCCCCGCAAACTTAGGGTGAAACCTGTCAATCTCCATAAGAGTAAGGGGGAATTTCATTATATGAGCCAGGAGGATTTGGTGCCCTATTTCCACGATATATTCGGGGACGACGCCAAATTGGAGTATTTCGTGACGGATACTCTCTTTTTCCGTTTCAAGCAGATGAATTATAAGAAGGTGCCGGTGCGTGCGAATGCCCGTTTGGACTTCAAGCCGCAATATATGGCGTCTTCCGATTTGAAGATAGTGCCTGATTCCATACTCATTTACGGCAACAAAGATGCCGTTGACTGTGTAGAGACCGTCGCGACCGAGTTCATCGAACTGAGTGGACTGAATGGTGAAGTTTATGGGGAGGCCCGAATAGAGCCTCTCAAGGGCGTGAGGTTTTCTGCCGACAAAGTGGAATATTCCTTGGCTGTGACCCGCTATGTGTCCGCTGTTGTGACTTTGCCGGTAACTCTTGTCAACGTGCCTCCCGGGGTGAGGGTGCAGGTGCTGCCCTATGAGGCGGAACTGGAATGCAGGTGCGTTTTCCCGGGGGCGGAGGATTTGGATATGGCAAGGATAGTTGTGGATTACAATGATTTTGTATCCAGCCTTAGCGGGCGCTGCACTGCAAGGGTGGAAGGGCTATCCTCGTCCGTGCTCGACTTTTCCCTGACACCTTGGGTTTTCGAATGTGTTGTGTTATAACTTACTCTTAACTTGTATGGGAGCGAAAAGCAGGGTTATAGTCATTACCGGAGGCATCGGAAGTGGCAAGAGCGTGGTCAGCAGGATGCTGGAAGAGAGGGGCATCAGTGTATATGATTGTGACTCGAGGGCAAAGGCCTTATATGCATCTCACCCGGAACTGCGCGCGTTGCTGAAGGATGACATTTTCAGCGATGCACAGGCTTTGGCAAACTTGGAGCAGGCCCTTTTCCCGGTGCTTCTGGAGGATTTTCGCAGTTGGGCCAGGGAGCAGAGAGGTCCCTTCGTGGGAATGGAAAGCGCTACCATATTGTCCAAACCTTTTTTCAATGGCTTTGGTGACTATGTTCTGTATGTTGATGCTCCGCCCGAGTTGAGGCTTGCAAGGGCTGTCGGACGGGGAAACATCACGGAGGCTTCCATAAGGGAGCGTATGGTCCTTCAGGGAGATTGCAGTGCTGACAGGCGTATCACTCATAGGATAAATAATGATTCAGACCTTCAAGGTCTTGAAAAACAAATAGATGAATTTTTAAAACACATTGATTATGACAACGGAAAAGCTTGATCTTACTAAAATTCTTGCAGTGTCCGGCTATCCCGGTCTTTACAGATATATTGCCCAAAGCCGCACAGGCGCAATAGGCGAAAGCCTCTCCAAGGGCAATAGGGTGAACTTCCCTGCAAATGGTAAAATTACCACTCTGGAGGATATTTCCATTTATACAGAAGAGGGTGAACTCAAACTCCGGGAGGTGTTCGAGGCCCTCAAGAAGACTCTTGGCGAGGCTGAAGCTCCTTCTGCCAAGGACAGCGAGGCGGCAATACGGGGCCTCTTTGAGAAGGCTGTTCCCGATTACGACAGGGACAGGTTCTATCTCTCTCATATGAAGAAGGTTGTGACCTGGTACAACGAACTCAAGGCCTGCACATCGTTGGATTTTCTTGATCCGGAGGACGGACAGGACTCTAAGGATGCCCGTACAGAATAGTATGCCTAGACCCACACTTTTGCTCCAGACCCTCGGATGCAGCAAGAATACTGTAGATTCCGAGCATATACTTGCCGCGCTTTCTTCTTCCTATGACATTGTTCAGAGGGCCCCTGCGGATGTTTTCCTTATTAACACCTGCAGTTTCATTGCTGACGCCAAGCAGGAGTCCATCGATGCCATACTTGAAGCAGTGGCTTTGAAAGATGAGGGAAAGTATGGTAAGGTGGTCGTAATGGGCTGCCTCGGTCAGCGGTATTCCAAGGAAATGCCGGGTCTTATCCCAGAAGTTGATGCTTGGTTCGGGGCGAGGGACTTTGCTCCATTGCTCGATTATCTTGGTTCAAGTGCGCAGTTTACCCAGGAGAATCGACTGTCTTCCGGCCCTTCGCACTATGCCTACCTTAAGATTTCCGAAGGTTGTAACCGCCATTGCTCCTATTGTGCCATTCCTATGATCAGGGGGCGCCATCGCAGTGTTCCTATGGAGAAACTCGTTGGGGAGGCCCGCCTGCTTGCCGCAAATGGAGTAAAGGAATTGTTGGTCATTGCCCAGGACATAACTTATTATGGTTTGGATCTTTATGGAAAGCGCTCTCTTGCCCAGCTGCTCCGGGAATTGTCCCGCATAGAGGGCATAGAGTGGATAAGGCTCCATTATTCGTTCCCTACCTCATTCCCTGAGGATGTGCTGGATGAAATGGCTTCCAATCCCAAGATCTGCAAGTATATGGACATCCCGCTCCAGCACAGTTCTACTAAACTGCTAAAGATGATGCGCAGGGGCATAGACGAAAAGGGCACACGCGCTCTTGTGGAGAAAATGCGTGAGGTGGTGCCCGGAGTGGCTTTGCGTACTACTTTGATAGTTGGACACCCCGGTGAAACGGAGGAGGAATTCGAGAATCTTCTGGAATTTGTGCGCTGGGCCCGCTTCGAGAAGTTGGGGGCATTCACTTACAGCGAGGAGGAAAACACCTACTCCGCAAAGCATTATCCGGATGATATTCCTCAGGAGGTGAAGCAGCAGCGTTTGGATACCCTTATGGCTTTGCAGGAAGAAATATCGTCGGAAATCAATAGAGAAAAGGTTGGTAAGACAATGAGAGTCATTGTGGATGCTTTCAGTGATGGAGTGCTTGTCTGCCGCAGTGAAGCCGATTCGCCTGATGTGGACGGAGAGGTCCTCGTCAAGTATGAACCTGCCTCGAACGGAGGGTGCCCGGAGGAGCTTGTGGGCAGTTTCATCAATGTGAGAATCACCGGCGCGGATTCCTATGACCTCATCGGCGTTATGCTTGGGCAGGTGTGTTGTTGACTTCGCGGTTAAGCCTTGCGGTCTCTTCGAGATCCAGAGCTTCCGCCAGTATGCTGACGGGATTCTTGACCGGGTAGCCGGTGGACATTTCAATCTGCCATTTGCAAGTCTCGCATTCGCAGGCGACAAAGTCGGGGTCAACGGCTGCTATGTTCTCGAACAGGGCGCGGCCTATGGCCTGTGAGTAAATGTAATTTTCTTTCTTGAAGCCGTAGGTGCCCGCAATTCCGCAGCAGGCGCTCTCCAGTTCGACAAGTTCCATTCCCGGTATCATTTTCAGCAACTCCATGCTGAAGAAGCCCCAGCCGAGTTTTTCTTGGTGGCAGGGACAGTGGTAAGCCGCTTTGGCCTTGAAGTCCTTTCGCCAGGCGAGTTTTACTCTGCCTTCGCCAATGGCTTCCCAGATGAATTTTTCCGCAAGTGAGATGTGCTCGCGGACATCGCTGTTGTCCAGGCCCAGGATGTGGCTGTACTCGTCCCGCAGGGTGAGTGTGCAGGAGGTCGATACTGTGATTATTTCCTTTCCGAGCCCGATTTCTTTTCTGAACAGTTCAAGATTGTGCTTTGCATCTTTTGTGGCGCTGTCCATCATTCCGTTTGTGATTTTGGCCACGCCGCAGCATCTTTCACCTTCAATCAGGTCAACTCCGTAGCCGAGAGCGTTCATTACATGGACGAAATCTTTGCCCAGTTGGGGATAGTTGTAGTTGGCGTAGCAGCCGTGGTAGTAGGCTATGTGACGGGAATATTGCTGCTGTTCTGCGGCCATATAGCGGCGGAACCAGGTCTCGAAGGTGGTGGCGGAGTACTTGGGGAGGCTGCGCTGGGCGGCTACTCCAACGGTGGCGTCGAGTATTTTTTTGACGGGCGTGAGGGACAGGCCCCAATTGACCACGGGCGCAAAGGGGTGGGCAAGGCTGCCCATAAAGTCGGTGCTGGCAAGGATGCGGTCGCGGAGTTTGGGCCGGATGTGACCGTAGTTGCTTTTTGCCGACTGTATGATATCAGCAATCCGTACCCCCGAAGGGCAAACTACCTCGCAACGTTTGCAGTTCATGCAGTATTTGAGCGTATCATCGAAGAAGATGTTGTTTTTAATGCGGTAGCGCTCCCCATCCGGACCGCTCTGTTTAGGCCCCCTATACACGGGATTGATAGCCATAACCGGGCAGACATGAGTGCAGATGGAGCACTTCTGGCACTGTTCGAGGTTGTTTATGCTGATATTCTTCTCCTGCATTTTACTTCCTAAGTTACTTTATGTTTGAAAGGATTTCACCAATTGGATAAAGGTTTTTGATGCTTTGACCGTCCTTGATTGCGTGGCCTTCAGCATCGGTTTTCACGCCGAAGTCCAGAAAAGGCTGGTGGGCGGCAAAGTCCCTGTTAAACCACTCCTCTCTGTTTTTCAGATATTCTACGTCCAGACCAAAGATGGGTTCATATATGTGTTCCATATCTGCGCGTAGCCCCCCGGCGAAGAATTTTCCGGTGGCCAGAAAATAATTGTCGGCCTCCAGAGGAATGGAACCGAAGTTTTCTGAGTAAATTGCCTTGACCAGGCCGTTTTCAATTGTGGCTCGCACCACCCCGTCGCCCATAAACACTGTTCCTCCCATTTCGCGGAATTCTTCGCCATTATAGCCGTATAGCGAGCGGCCCTTGCTGAACACTGCGCAATTTTTGCCTGCTTTCTGGAGCTGAAGGGCTTTTGCCATCCCGCTGCGTCCTGCACCTATTATTATAGTTTCGAATTTCATTCTGTCAAATTATTTCCGGTACGGGTGGGTTATAATTTCAGTCCTTCCTTGTACACCTTCTGCATCATTTCCATTTCGCGCAGAGTGTCTCCCCAAGCCACGGGGAGCATACCCTTCCACCTTTCATTCATATATTCGTGCGCCAGCTTGTCGGCCTGTTCCGGAATGCCCAAAGCCTTGGCAAGAGCATCCGCCGCCTTCCTTATGCAGAAGCCGCCCTGGCAGGTTCCCATACTCATTCGGGTGCGTCGGCGCAGATCGGCCAAGTTTTTCACTCCGAGTTCACGCACTGCATACTTGATTTCACCCATAGTCACCTGTTCACACTCGCATATTATCTGGCGGTCAGCCATTTTGCTGTAGTCAATGGAACCCGCGCGCGTGCCTTGACGTCCTGCAGCCGCCTTTTGACCCACCGTTGCCTTTGTCCAGTGCTTTTTGACGATGTCTCCCAACTTGGGTAGTTCGGAGCCGGGCAGGGGAGTCGTAGCAGTGGCGCACTCTCGCTTGAGGGATAGTTTGCTGCATACCATGTCCGTGCACAACTCGGCCATAAGTCTGTAGGATGTCAATTTTCCGCCCGTGATGGTGATAAAGTTTCCGATTCCGTCGCGGCTGTCGTGGTCCAGCAGGGTAATGCCACGGCTGATGCTTCGACCCGAAGGGTCATTGTCGCTCGCAACCAGAGGTCTCACTCCTGCGTATGCGCGCATTATGCGGGTGGAGGCAAGTTCGGGAGCAAGACGGCAACCTTCCTCGAGCAGCACCTTCACCTCGTCAGCGCTGACCCTCATGTCGTCACATTCTTCTATAGGAACCCTGTCCGATGTTGTCCCAATCACTGTCACGGAACCTCCCGGTACCAGAATATCCGCGTTGGCCGGCTTGCGGCAGCGGTTGATGACCATACGGTTCACTCTATGACCGAAGATGAGCAGAGAGCCTTTTGCGGGGAACATTGTTATTTCCGCGCCGGCCATACGGGCTATTGTCTGGGACCATACCCCGGCCGCATTGACTATCACCTCGCCCCTATACTCGGCCTTCTGTCCGCTGCGCACATCCGTAGTGCGTATGCCGCAGACCTTGCCGCCTTCCATTATTATGGATGTGACGGTGGTGTAGGTCAGTATCTCCGCTCCGTGCAACTTGGCATCCAGAAGGTTGGCGCTCGAAAGCAGGAATGGGTCCACGCTCGCATCGGGCACCTTCACTGCGCCTATGATGGCGGGATTGATGGACGGTTCGGCTTTGAGAGCTTCCTGAGGGTCCACCTTTTCTGCCTTGATGCCGGCTTCGAGGCAGGACTTGATGAACCTGTCCTGATATTCCAAGTCGTCGTCCGGCAGTGTGATGAACCAACCTCCGCATGGATCGACGCAACCGGCGGCAATTTTGCGTATTATCATATTCTCGCGGATGCACTCCGTGGCCGATTCCTTGTCGGTCACAGCATAGCGTGCGCCGCTGTGGAGCAGACCGTGGTTGCGCCCTGTCGCTCCG
>JAEDMF010000217.1 GCA_016303175.1 Bacteroidales bacterium | reverse complement strand
TCCAACATTTATTTACCTGATTTATAGTGACATAGTCTATGAAAGTGACTCTGAAATGGCTTGATGCGCATTACACAAAGACGGAGGTGATGATTCCAATGAGGGATGGGGTGCGGCTGTATACCGCCATATATGCTTCGGTGGACAGGCCTGTGGCGCCGCTGCTGCTGATGCGAACGCCTTTCCAGTTGAAACCTTACGGTCCGGGAAGGATGGACAGGAAGTTGAGAACCTCGCTCGCGGAGTTCGTGAAAGCCGGCTATATCATTGCTCTTCAGAATGTGAGGGGGACTTATATGAGCGAAGGGGATTTTGTGAATATACGGCCGGACGGAAAGGAACAGGAGGATTGCCACGACACGGTGGAATGGCTGCTGGAGCATAGCGGCTGTGATGGCAACGTGGGAGTGAAGGGAATGTCGTATCCCGGTTTCTATGCGCTTGAGGCCGCCATATGCAATCATCCTGCAATCAAGGCTGTATCACCTCAGGCTCCCGTCACGGACTGGTTTCTCGGGGATGACCTTCACCATAACGGGGCGCTGATGCTGAAAGACTGCTATGGATTCGGACGCTTCTTCTTCAGGGACAGGAAAAAACCGGGACCTAAGGCTCTGCCGACACGTCACGAGGAGTGCGATGACATCTACAGCTTCTTCCTCAAGAAAGGGGCTCTGGGCGATATCCTGTCGCCATATTCAAAGAAAAAAGGGTTCTGGAGGGACTTGTGCAGGCATCCGCATATGGATGAGTTCTGGAAGGACAGGAATGCCGCACGGAGGCTTTCCGAGGCTGAAAGCTTGCCGCCTATGCTGATAGTCGGCGGGACTTTTGACGCCGAAGACTGTCACGGACCTCTCGCCTGCGCCGATGCTCTGGCCGGAAATCCCCATGCAGACAATGTGTATATGGTACTGGGGCCCTGGGCTCATGGCAGCTGGCTCCACAGCGATTATGACCACCTCGCAGGAGTTGCTCTCGGAGATGGCCTTTCCGAATGGTTCCTCAAGAACATAGAATTCCCGTTCTTCTCGCATTTCCTTGAAGGAAAGGGCCCTGCCCCGGCGGCAAAAGTCCAGGTCTTTCCATCTCGCGCGTCGGCATATGCCCCGGATGATGTCATGTCCGACAATATGGTCATATGCTCAGATGAGTGGCCGCTCAAGTTTACACGCAAATTGAGACTGGTGCCTTGTGAAGGCAGAAGGCTGGAGTGCACGGATGGTCTTCCGGGCATAGGCAGTTCTGATTGCCAAATCTTCAGGGAGTGTTCATTCAGCTATGTATCGGATCCGTGGAATCCGGTACCGGCAACGGAAGCTGCAGCCTGGATAAGCCGGGACCATATGGCTGCAGACCAGAGTTTCCTGAAAGGAAGGAAGGACGTGCTGACTTTCACCGGCAAGAAACTCAGACAGGCGGTTTGTGCCCTGGGAAAGCTGAGGGTGAGATTGAAACTGAAATGCAGCAGTACGGACGCGGATATGGTCGTAAAACTGATAGACTGCAGGGAAGACGGTTACAGAATGCAGGTGCGTTCTGACATATTCCCGCTCAGATACCGGAATTCATTCTCCAAACCGGAAGCGCTTAATGCCGGTGAGGTTACCGTAGTGGAATTTGAGATGCCGGACATCGCCCACATATTTGAAGCAGGACACAGAATCATAGTACAGGTGCAGAGCAGCTGTTATCCTCTCTATGCTATGTCGCCCCAGACCTATCTGGAAAACCCGATGAACGCGACGGTGCAAGACTATTGCAAAGCAAGCATAGAAATAATATGCGGCGGAGAAGACGGAAGCTATGTAGAAATGAACGTCCTCTAAAAAAGCATTGCCCCCGATTTGCATAGTTCGCAGATTCTTTCTATATTTGCTTTCGCATTCGGGGGTATAGCTCAGTTGGTAGAGCACCTGCCTTGCAAGCAGGGGGTCAAGAGTTCGAATCTCTTTATCTCCACAACTTTCAACCTGACACAGTTCGTGTCAGGTTTTTTTGTTGTCAGATCTTGTAAAAACATAGGTGGACTACGTTTTTACAAAACACTTGTTTCACATCTTGGGCAGGGCGGGCGCAATAAAAAGACCCGACCATCGTATGATGATCGGGTCTTCGAAGAACGGCAGCTGCCTACTCTCCCACCTGGTGGGGCA
>JAEDMF010000216.1 GCA_016303175.1 Bacteroidales bacterium | reverse complement strand
TATGGAAATGCTTCATAAGTAATATGAAAATAATAAGTTGCACCGGCCCTGCATCACATTCTCAATTTCAGACCGGCAAAAAGGGTGTCGGGGCAGAAATGGAAGACCGATGACATCTCGCCTGCCATGCAGAAACCGCATTCACGGCACTGCTCTGTACCATAGCCGAGGCAGAGGCCGCGCGAACCGTCGGTGTAGATGAAGTTGGTCACAAAGCACTCCTTGCCGAGGCGGATTTGCCCGAGGGTGTTTTGTTTCATCTTCAGAAGACCGGAACGGGAATTCATTATGGGATAGCCTTTCTTCTTGTATTCCAGCACTTTGTCTATCATTTCGGCCTTCTTGTCAGCAGGCAGTGACAGATACTCCGTTCCCGGATAGGGAGTATGGAAATTGACGGAAATCTGCTCTATAGCATCATTCTGCTTTACATATTCCATGGCGGTGTCAAGCGACTCCCAATTGAGAGTGTTGACCACCATATTCACGCAAATGTGCTTCTTTCCGCTGCGACGTATGTTCTCTTCCAGTTTGGCAAAAGTACCCTCCCCGCGTATGCGGTCGTGGTACTCACCCACTCCGTCCATAGATACCCATATTGAGTTGGGATGTATGCGGGAAAAGTCCTGCTGGGCGTTGGTCGTGACCGTCACGGAGAAAAAACCCATGTCGATGGCGGCGTCTATTATATCGTTGATATCCCTGTCACCTTCCTTCCAAAGAGTTGGTTCGCCTCCCTCCAGGTCAATGAAACGGGAGCCGGCCTTGTAGGAAGCCTTCATATCTTCCAGAATATCGTCGAAACTGCGCTGACGGTAGCCTGCGCTTCCGTACACACTGCAATGCTTGCAGCGCAGATTGCATTTGTCGGTTATGAAAAGTACGGTCTGGAGAGGAGCCCTGCGGCCGAAGAAACGGGCGCGTATGAACCACTGGGCTAAATATAAAAGTTGCTTGAACATATTACAGGAATAGAGTCACTATATGGACGATGATAAGTATGAGGCAAAAGAAGGTGACGATATTGCGGGCAAGCAGCCAACGGAAAAGGAACCAGTCCAGCCCGGCCTTTACGTAGTCATCCCAAGCTCCCATCGGGCCCATCCACCAGCGCGGAGTATCATCCTGGGGAATGTTGCTGACAAAGTTGCGGGTGGACACGACAAGTTTCAGGGACATCGGAATGGTAAGCGCCGTCAGGAGGAACCAGGGGCTCCATCCGAAGCATAATATATTGACAGCCAAGCAGATGAAAGGTACTGCGGCAAAAATGGCTATGGCAATTATGCGGGCTGTGTTGTTGCGGAGCAGATGGGCAAAGGTAAACTTGCCGAGTTTCTCGTCGGCGGCTGTTTCCATAACGGAATGAACATATACGATGTTGGTAACCATACAGCCCACGCCCAGACTCAAAATTGCCATAGCTGGATTGAAGAGCATTCCGGTCATTGCGGCCTGCACTCCAAGCATATTCAAGGGGCCGAAAATAAGCCCAATCACCAATTCACCAAGGCCGTGGTAGCCCAACTGCAGAGGTTTACCCGAGTATTGGAGGCCCAGCAGAAGCCCACCAAGAGCATAGACTCCGACGGCAAGGGCCGCGAGGGGGCCGTTCATAAAATACTGGACTACAAGGACAAGCGCCCCCATCAGGCCGGCAAAGCCGAGAAAGGCCCACATTGCCTTGTGAAGTTCCTCCAGAGTAGCGCTGCCGTTCGTAATATAGACGCACTTTTCCATCCGGGCGCGTACAGAGCCCTCCGCGGCAAGGGTGGAACGCAGTTCGTTTGAAGGGATGCCCTTCTTATAATCAAAATAGTCGTCGGCCAGGTTCATACCCAGATGGGCGGCACATACGCCAAGAATCACAGGCAGAGCAAGATACCACAAGAAGCCATCCTGACCTATGGACAGGACTATCGCCGTAATGCAGGGCAACAAACTTTGGGGAAGGGCGATTTTTCGCGCATTATCCATCCAAATTTTAAGCTTTCCCATATTGCTGTTCAAATCGGTTTCAAAACAAATTCGCACAAAAATACGGAAAAGATTGCATTTGTGCCCAGCATTACACTAAGGAATATGAAAAAAATACCCTGCATTATCTTTGAAAATCTTTTCGGTCCATATTTCCTCCCTCATCAGTCACATAGCTAC
>JAEDMF010000050.1 GCA_016303175.1 Bacteroidales bacterium | reverse complement strand
TAACAGTTTTGCAAATTATTGTTATATTTGGTTTTGCTGTTAGAAAATTAGGTTTAATGAAACGCTTGCTTGTTATTTTTGCTCTATTGGCATCCATTTCTTCCTACGATGCCTCAGCCTGGGGACGCCATGGTCACGATGCCATTGCCTATATCGCTGAATTGAATTTGAATCCGCGCACCAAGGAGATAGTGGAAAACTACCTTGATGGGAAATCCATCGTGTATGTTGCCTCGTGGCCTGACCAGATACGCTTTATTCACGAGTATGCCCACATTTATCCGAGCCACTCGCACATCGCCTTGCTGGATGAGAATTTGAAGGTCCTGCCACGTGGCGCCTCCGACGCTCTAAATATGTCGATGGACATCATTGAGAGCCTCAGCGACGGGAAGTACACCCAGCTGCCGGATTCACTCGTTGCGGAAAAGATAAAGATACTCGTGCATTTCATCGGCGACATACATTGTCCGGTACACCACAGAGTCCAGGGACGCAAGGAAAGCTTCCGCGTGATTTCGAATGGTCAGAAGATGTCTTTCCACCATTACATAGACAGTATGCCTTCCATCATTCACGATTGGAGCTATATGGAGTACGGCCATCAGCTCAGCCGCTTCAGCCCGGCCAAGGTGCAGGACGTTACCTCCGGCGACCTTCCTTCCTGGGTGGAAAAGACGGCTCGCATGGCCCTTCCCGTGTGGGATATGGTAGAACCGGACGGAGAGCTCGGCAAGCCTTATGAGTATGAGGTCATGCCTCTTTTTGACGAAATAATTGCAAGTGCCGGATATAGGCTTGCATTTGTCCTGAATTCAATTTTCAAATGAATTTCAACTATTTAGGTATTAGTAGCATGAGAAAGATTTCCGCTATATTGGTTTCGGCCTTTCTGGGCCTGTTTTCTCTCGAGGCCGGGGTGCCGGTAAAGACTAATCTAATATCCACTGAGGACATCTCGGTCCTGAGCCTGAATGTGGGCAAATTGTACAAGGATGCCACCGAAAACAAATGGGAGGACAGGGTGCAGGGCATCATAGGCATGATGTTGGAGGAGGAACCTCTTGTTGCCGGTTTCCAGACTATGCTTGCCTCCCAGAGAGAGGAACTCTCGACTGTGCTTGTGAAGTATTCCGCAATCGGCGCAGGAGCGCTCAACGGAGCAGACAAGGGCCCGCAGAATGCTATTTTCTACAGGAATGATCTGCTGGAACTCGAAAATTCCGGTACTTTCTGGTTCAGCAATACTCCTTCCAAACCCAAGACCAAATTCGATTGCGCCGAGCAGATATGCTGCGCGACCTGGGCCGTTTTTCGTCTTGGCGGCAGCGGGAGACGTTTTATAATTCTGAATACCTCCCTCGATTCCAAGTCCGAGGATGCCAGGAAGTTGCAGGCGGAAATGATATTGGAGAAACTAGACGAATATGGCAAGGGCTTGCCTGCGGTGGTGATGGGAGATTTCAATGCCGGTCAGGCAGGTACCTTCGGCAAGGATATGAAGAATCCCTCCGTTGTGCTCAATTCCCGCCTTATAGACAGCCGCAGGATGTCCTTCTGCTCCAGTTCCGAGAAGAGCCAGCATTACTACGGCAAGAAAAAGGCACAGATGTCGGACTATATTTTCTACTCTCCCGAGTTTGAGGGTATTCTCTTCAAGACCTTGACAAAGTCGTACGAGGGTGTGAGGTTTTTGTCGGACCACTATCCCATCAGAAACTACATCCGTTTCCGCAAATAGCACACACAAAATATGTCTTTTTATATTGAACCTGAACGCCGCCTGGAAGTCCGTGCTGACGTGGACGTGCTGGTGGTAGGCGGTGGCCCGGCCGGAATAATGGCAGCAAAGGCCGCTGCCCGTGGAGGAAGTTGCAAGGTAATGCTTGTGGAAAGCCGAGGCTATCTTGGAGGAAATCTGACCATAGGTCTGCCCATACTGGGTTTCCTCGGCCCCGGAGGCAAGCAGGTCATAGGCGGATATGCCCAGGAGTTGATAGACCGTCTGCGCAGAGGAGGCAATGCCGGGGAGCACAAGCCCTGCAAACTCCATATGAGCCTTACTATAGTGGACAATGAGGCAATCAAGCGAGAAGCCTTCGCAATGATGGAGGAGTGCGGGGTGCAGGTGCTTCTGTACACCTTCGTGTCGGATGCCATAGTGGAGGATGGCGCGGTCAGGGGAGTTATCGTCGAGTCCAAGGCGGGCCGTGAAGTCATTATGGCCAAACGCATCATTGATTGTACCGGAGATGCCGATGTGGCCTTCCGTGCAGGTGTAGAGTGCCATAAGGGCGATGCAGAGGGCGGAATGCAGCCTCCGACGCTGATGTTCAGCCTCAGGGGAGTCGATGTGGCTGCCCTGAGGGAGGCCATTGTCTCCCATCCCGACATTTATGATATGGACATAATGCCCAGGGAGCAGTTTGCCCAAGGGGATTTCATAGTGGTGGGTTTCAGGCAACTTATTGAAAAGGCCCGCGCAGAAGGTCTGGATATTCCGGTCAGCCGCACCATACTTATTTCCGGCAGGCAGGAGGACGAGATCTGGGTTAATATGACACGTGTATGCGGTACTGACTCGACCAATCCGGACAGTTATACAAACTGTGAGTCGGTCTCTCATAAGCAGTTGCCGGTTGTCGTGGAATACCTGCGCCGTTTTGTGCCCGGCTTCGGCTCTGCCCGTCTGGACTGTGTCGCTCCCTTTACAGGCATAAGAGAGAGCAGGGTGATAGTGGGCAAATATGTGTTGACTGCCGAGGATATTCTAAACAACAAAAGTTTTGAAGATCCTATCTGTCTTGCGAGCTATCCTGTTGATATACACCATTCCAAGGGAGGTGACTGCACCCTTCTGTACAGCAAGGAGGCCTATCAGTTACCCTACAGGGTACTTGTCCCCGAAAAGATTGAGGGCCTGCTTGTTGCCGGCAAATGCGCGTCAATGAACCACGAAGCCATGGCCGCCACAAGGGTGATGAGTACTTGTATGGCTCTTGGTCAGGCTGCAGGCAGCGCCGCCCGCCTTTCAATCTTGCATAATGTGCAACCGTCTAAGCTGGATTATGCTCTGCTGCGGGAGGAACTGCTCGAACAGAATGTAATACTGCCATGACAGACGACAGATGAGGATATTGCTTTTCACCCTGCTATTCGCCGGCATTTTCAATGAAATGACTCCTTATGGAGCCGCATGCGGAACTGCATCGCCCTGTCCCCCGGTGATATTGCCTGAAGATTGTGAATTGGTGTATATCAGCCACTATGGACGGCATGGCTCGCGAACTGACACCCGTCCGGACCGTATGGGCTACCTGATGGAACTGTTTTCCGGGGCAGAAGAAGCCTGTGCCCTGACTCCGCGTGGAGACTCCCTCTATACCCGGCTCATAGCATTGAATTCATATGCTCAGGGACGCTTTTCCCTGCTCACTCCTTTGGGCTGGCAGCAGCATTGGGGCATTGCCTCGCGTATGGCTGCCTCCAACCCGGCCTTCTTTGCCGAGGCTGAGGTCCTTGCCAGGGCTACGACCTATCCCCGTTGCGTGAGCAGTATGGCCTCCTTCACCGCTGCCCTGGTCACCTCCGTTCCTTCTCTTAAACCATCCTGCACCAGCTCTGCTGCCATCAATGCGCTTCTGAACTTCTATAATCCGGATTATATGGAAGCTGCGATAGAGCAGATTAAAAGAGATTGTTTTGCAGATGCAGCCTGTGATACCGCTGCTTTTTTGTCTTCGCTTTTCAAAGTTTGCCCGGACAAGTATGAAAGTAGTTATAAGCTTGCGGATTGTCTGTATTATGCTGCCGGAATGTGTGCCAACGTGCCTGTGGACGTGGATGTGGAGCCTCTGCTCAACCGGGATGTTTTGCAGGCCATAAGCAGGGCCAATGCCCTGGCGCTTTACAATTTCTGCGCCGACAGCCCTCGTTTCGGCAAGGTCAGGCTGCCTCTCGCCGCAAAACTGTTGGAAGATATCGTAAGCAGGGCGGATGAGGCCATCTGCAGCGACAGGCCGGTTGTGGACCTGCGCTTTGGCCACGATGCTCCTTTGATGACCCTGCTGTGCTGCCTTGGCGTTAGCGTCAATCCGGACCGCCTGGGCGACTACATCCCTATGGCCGCCAATCTCCAGCTTCTTTTCGTCCGTTTCAAGGGCAAGTCCGAGCTGTTGGTGCTGCCCCTGCTCAATGAACGCCCCCTTGCCCTGCCGTTCCCTGCGGCAGCTTCTGCTCCCGCTGCTGCAGAAGCGTATTTTTACCGCTGGAATGACTTGAAAAATCATTTAAAATCATATATTCACCAATAACTCTGAAACTATGTCTCTAATCGACTGGCTGATAGTAGCCATATTTCTACTCGCTCTGGTGGTGATAGGCTATCTTTTTTCACACAAGAATAAGAACATAGAAGATTACTTTGTTGCCGGCCGTTCAATGCCGGGCTGGCTCGTCGCCATTGCCGCCACAGGCACATCCATTTCCGCAGGCACTTTTGTCGGCTCTCCCGAACTGGGTTTCAATACTAACCTTACCTATGTGATGAACCTGCTGGGAGCCATTGTGGGAGGGTCCGTCGTGGCCGCCTTCATTTTGCCTCGCCTCTACAATGCCCATACCATCACTATCTATGGCTTTATCGGCGACCGCTTCGGCACCAAGTCCAAAACCAGCACTTCCATAATGTTCCTTCTCGGCCAGTTGTTCACTTCGGGCAGCCGCCTCTTTATTGCCGCCATTGCCATTTCCGTCATTGTTTTCGGCAATATCCAGTTCCAGTTTATGGTCTGGAGCATTATAATCCTCGGTCTGATTTCGACATTTTATACTATGATGGGAGGTATCAAGGGACTGCTATATATAGATACCTTCCAGACCTTGCTGATGATATTCACCGGGATTGTGGGACTCGTGCTTGTAGCCACTTCCTTGGGCGACCTTTCTTGGACGGAGATATGGCATACGCTTACTGACGGCGGTATGGTCAAGAATCCCGCAGCGGCAGGCGTTGCTCCCGGTCTTGCAGCAGACGGCAGCATACAGGGTTGGACAGAAGGCAGCAAAATACAGATTCTGGATTTCTCACTTGACTTCAGCAAACCTTACACGGTACTGGGCGGTCTGATAGGAGTGGCCGTATTCAAAATTGCAATGTTCACTACCGACCAGGAATTCGTCCAGCGTCAGCTTGCCTGCCAGGATGTGAAGAAAGCCGGACGCAGCCTTGTGGCCTCACAACTGCTGTCCTTGCCCACAGTTTTGATATTTTTGCTGATTGGCTCTTTGCTTTTCGTCAAATACAAGAACGACCCTTCTGTTGACGGCGCTTTGAGCCAAGGTTTCTTTGCCGATGCCCGTGACATCTTCCCTCAGTTCATCAAAAACCATATTCCCGTGGGCGTCCGCGGCCTTATGATAACCGGTCTGCTCGCAGCCGCACTTTCATCTTTCAATTCTGCCATCAATTCTATGGCTTCCAGCTTCGTAGCGGACCTTTATCTGCCTATGCGTAAGAGACTTGGCAAGACGGAAATCAGCGATAGAGACCAGATGGCCTCTTCCCGTTGGATGGTCGGCCTGATGGGCATATTGCTTACGCTCTTTGCCATTCTGACCTGCGTAATGCAGCAGTCGTCCGGCCTGAACCTCGTTGATTTCGCTACCGGGGTGATGTGCTTCGCGTATGTCGGTATGCTCGGCGTTTTTCTTACTGCCATTTTCACAAAACGGGGGAACGATGCGAGCGTGCTTGCGGCCCTCATAAGCGGTGTCGCGATCATCATTCCTCTGATGTTCCAGAAAGAGTTTTTCGGGGCCAACTATATAGCATGGACCTGGTGGTGTCCCATCGGCTGTGTCATCACCACGGCCATTTGTATGCTTGGCAAAGCCCCGAAATCAAATAAAAACCTTCAATAAATTCCTAAAATCTTCAATTTATGGCAAAGTTTGTTAAATCAAAGAAATACGAGTGGCACTTCGAAAATATCGGTGGTTCAACTCGCGTCAAAATTGTTTCCGGAAGTGATATTGAGCATTTGGGAGAACTCGATCCCAAGATGTGGACAGTGCTTTCCTGTCCTGTGAGCGGGCTGGAGATAGATGAGGCGAGTCTAAGGTATGCCGACAACGACAATGACGGGAAAATCCGTGTAAACGATATTTTGGCCACATCAAAGTGGCTCTGTTCCATTGTGGAGAATCCTGATATTCTTCTGGAAGGCAGGGATAATGTCCTGTTGACTGATTTTAAGAAGGATAGTGCCGAGGGACAGACACTTGCAAGGACGGCAAAGCAGGTTTTGACTAATCTTGGGAAGTCAGACAGCCAGAGCATATCTCTTGCGGACACTGTAGATGTTGCCGCTATATTCGCCAGGACACGCTTCAACGGCGACGGCGTCATTACTGTAGCATCTTCGGATGAGGCCGAGGATAAGGCTGCTGTGAATGCCATCATCACGACGATGGGCAGCGTTGCGGACAGAAGTGGCGCTGAAGGGGTTGATGCCGCCAAAATCGAGGCTTTTTATACGGCGCTGGAGGCCTACAAGGGCTGGAATGATGCCAAAGTGGATGCTCCCTACGGCGAGGATAGTGACAAATTGTTCGATGCCTACAAGGCTTTGGACGCCAAGGTAAAGGATTATTTCCTACGTTCGCGTCTTGCCGCCTTCTCTCCCGCAAGTGCTGCCGCCCTGGATATTCAGACCTCCAGAATCGAGGCCATCAGCTCCGAAAACCTGTTGTCCCGCACCGAAGAGCTTGCTTCATATCCTTTGTCTCACATTTCAGCCGCACAGGAGCTTGACCTCAAGGCCGGCATCAATCCCGTGTGGGCTGCCCGCTTCGAGATGATACGCAAGGTGGCTTTCGCAAATGCCTCAAGTATGACAGAGGAGGACTGGAACGCCTTCGGTAGGAGTTTCGACGCATATTCTGCGTGGAAGGCTTCGAAGGTAGGAGCAGAAGTGGAGCCGCTTGGGCTGCAGACCGTTGAGGAGTTGCTTTCTCAGGATAGGAAGGCTGCACTGCTGGAACTGGTAGAAAAGGATCTTGCTCTCAAGAGCGAGGCAGAAAGCATAGCCACCCTTGACAAATTCCTCCATCTCTTGCGCGATTTCGGGCGCCTGCTCAGGAATTTTGTGACTCTTCAGGATTTCTATGACAAGAATCCCGTCACTTCAGCCGTCTTCCAGTGCGGTACCCTTATTGTCGATCAGCGCGCCTGTCATTTCTGTATGAAGGTGGCAGATATGGCCAAGCATAATGCTATGGCTCCGGCAAGCGGGATGTTCCTAGTCTATTGTGACTGTACTTCCAAGAGCAAGCCTGCAAAGCTGCAGATCGTCGCGGCCGTAACTGTGGGCGAGGTGGGCGATTTGACCGTCGGAAAGAATGCCATCTTCTATGACAACAGCGGATGCGAGTGGGATGCCGTAATCACCAAGGTGATAGACAATCCCATAAGCATAGGTCAGGCTTTCTGGTCTCCCTACAGGCGTATGGCCAAAACCGTTGAGAATCTCATCAACAAGAGAGCGGCGGACAAGGATGCCGAGATAATGAAGGAGGCCAATGCCAAAATCAATGAGGGACCTAAACTTGCAGGTACCGGACCCGATGGCAAGCCCGTTCAGGCCCTTCCTTTCGACATAGGTAAGTTCGCCGGCATCATTGCTGCCTTCAGCGTGGCTTTAGGTGCCATAGGTACAGCCCTGGTGAGCGTGGCCAAGGGCCTTGGTGCGTTGAACTGGTGGCAGGTCATCCTTTGCATTCTGGGCATATTGCTGGCAGTTTCAGGACCCTCAATGGTTATGGCCTGGCTGAAGCTCAGGCGCAGGAACATCGCTCCGCTGCTCAATGCCAACGGCTGGGCTGTCAATGCATCGTCGCGTATAAGCATTCTTTTCGGAGAGAGCCTTACGGAAATTGCCAGGTTCCCCAAACTCAAGCTCAAGGATCCTTATGCCGCCGCAGGCCTTGCAACTTGGCAGAAGGTGGCCATCACTGTTGCGGTGATTTTGGCCGTCCTCGTGCTCGTTGTCCTCTGGCTCTGCAATATGTTTGCCTGGGCAGGCCTGCCTACGCCCCTGCACTGCTGCGGCTGCTGATAAGACGGTCCGCTTGCTTGCCCTGCCTGCCTGCCTGCCTACGCCCCTGCACTGCTGCGGCTGCTGACAAGACGGCTCGCTTGCCCTGCCTGCTTGCCTACGCCCCTGCATTGCTGCGGCTGCTGACAAGTCCGCCAGCTTGCCCTGCAGGGGCTGTCCGACACATCAATATACAAAAAAGGGTAACTGACAGTCTAAGCGACATTTTCAGCTACCCTCTTTGCTGTATAGAGCTGCAGGCTATTTATAGAGCTGCAGGCTATTTCTTGCCGAGCACCTTGTCAATCATTCCGTATTCCAGGGCTTCCTGGCTGGTCATCCAGAAATTCCTGTCGGCGTCGGCAAATACCTTTTCGTAACTTTGCCCGCTATGCTCTGATATAATGGAATAGAGCTCGGCTCGGCATTTTTCAATTTCCTTCGCCTCAATCAGTATGTCGGATGCCTGACCCTGCACTCCGCCCAGAGGCTGGTGAATCATTACCCTGGAGTGGGGGAGAGCCGCCCTTTTGCCTTTTGCACCGGCACAGAGCAATATGCTGCCCATACTTGCCGCCATTCCGGTGCATATTGTCGCCACATCGGGCGATATCAACTGCATTGTGTCGTAGATTCCGAGACCTGCGCTCACTGAACCTCCCGGAGTGTTGATGTACATTGAGATTTCTGCCGTGGGATCGGTGGACTCCAGATACAGCAGCTGCGCCTGCAGAATGTTTGCAACATCGTTGTCTATCTGGACTCCCAGCCAGATGATGCGATCCATCATAAGACGGGAGAACACATCCATTGCAGCAACATTGAGCTTTCTCTCCTCTATAATGCTGGGATTGAGGTAGGAGTTCACTGCACCGATGTACTGTGACAACGCCAATGAACTAATGCCGGAGCTAGCCCCGGCAAATCTCTCGAAATCTGTTTTCACGCTTTAGAAATTCTCTTTGTGAATTTCAAAGTAAGCCTTGGGATGTGCGCATACGGGGCAAAGCTCGGGAGCCTTGGTGCCGACTACGATGTGACCGCAGTTGCGGCATTCCCATATCTTGACTTCTGACCTTTCGAACACTGCTGCTGTCTCTACATTGTGCAACAGGGCACGATAACGCTCCTCGTGACGTTTTTCAATGGCTGCAACAGCGCGGAATTTTGCAGCAAGCGCTGTAAAACCCTCTGCTTCGGCTGTCTTTGCAAAGCCATCGTACATATCGGTCCATTCGTAGTTCTCGCCCTTTGCGGCCTCAAGAAGGTTGGCTGCTGTGTCGCCTATGCCTTCCAATTCCTTGAACCAGAGTTTTGCGTGCTCCTTCTCATTGTCTGCTGTCTCAAGGAAGAGAGCGGCAATTTGCTCAAAACCGTCTTTTTTTGCGCGTGATGCGAAATAAGTATATTTGTTGCGAGCCTGAGACTCACCGGCGAAAGCCGCTTCCAGATTTTTCTCGGTCTGGGTACCTGCATATTTGTTTGCCATAATGTGTGTTTTTTATCTTTGCAAAATTACAAACATTTCTTCATTTCATTCAAGATTATCCGGAGAAAACCGCGATATTTGTAATAAAATTACACTATAAAGTTATGAAAGTCCTTCTTATAAACGGAAGTCCCCGTAAGGCGGGAAATACTTATACTGCTCTGAAAGAGATTGCTGAAGTGCTGACGGAGCATGGCATAGAGAGTGAAATATTCTGGATAGGCAACAAGCCAGTCCGCGGATGTGTTGCCTGCGGCAACTGCAAGACAAGTGGCGCAAACCGCTGTGCTTTTGACGATGATATTGTCAACAGGGTAATCGAGACTATGGAGACTTGCGATGCTGTTGTGGTGGGCTCGCCCGTGTACTACGGCCAGCCGTCGGGACAGCTACTGTGCCTGGAACAGAGAATGATGTATGCAGGAGGCGCCGTATTTGAGAGAAAGCCTGCTTCGGCCGTTGCAGTTTGCCGTCGGGGTGGCGCCACGGCAGCATACCAGACAATGCTGATGCCCTTCCAGATGAAGAATATGCCCATTGTCACCTCGCAGTATTGGAACTTGGCATACGGTAGGGCAGAGGGGGAGGTCGCTTCTGATGCCGAGGGTATGCAGACAATGCGCACCCTTGCCGCAAACCTTGCCGACCTGCTTGAAAAGCTTCACGCCTGAGCGCAGCAACGGCTTTCTACCCGGATTCCCACGCCTGAGCGTCGAAACGGCCCTCCGCTTGACTTCCGCGCCTGAGCATCGAAACATTTTGAAATTTCGGATACTTTTGCCATCTTTGCACCCTTGAAATTCAACGGGGATGTTTTGGTTTTGACAGCATCTGTGTTGGATGGTAAGCACGCCGGGCGTCGGAAGTTTGCCCGTAAATCTCAGCTTTCAAACTATAGTAGGCAACTACTCTTATTCTTACGCTTGCTAGTTTCCCAAGGAAACTGCATTAATCCGCGGGGCCAAGGCTGCTTCGCCGACGTATGTCCCACCTCGCTTTAGGCCGGTTCAGTGAGGATTCCGGGATATCATCCAAAACCGGATGCACGGAGGGACTCCCTTACACCTCCGCCAAGACTTAGGGGATAAGGTTCAGATGGCCTGCCTTCCGGCATTCTGCTCCCGACAATCAAAGAAAGGATAAGCGTGTAGAAAGCCTTTCGGCAAGTTGTTTGGACGGCGGTTCGAGTCCGCCCATCTCCACAGATAAGAAAATGGCCTTCCAGCTATGCTGGGGGCCATTTTCTTATCTGTGGAGATACGCGCCTGCGGGGCAGGCGCTTCTCCTTCTCAACCCCAGTCAGCTTCGCTGACAGCCCCTTTCAGGGGCAAGCGGCCTGCGCCTACGGCTCCGGCCGGTGGCTGCGCTGCGTCAACTTCCTTGC
>JAEDMF010000049.1 GCA_016303175.1 Bacteroidales bacterium | reverse complement strand
ATGCCGGAGCTTCCGTTGCGGCCCCTGCCCCTTCGCATATTGCCCATCATGTTGCTGGCCAAGTCATTGAAGCCGCGGTTGTTGGTGTTGTTACCGTTCAGCACTATGCTGATTTGGCTTTTGTCGGTAAAGTTGCCGGAAAAGCCCGCGCCCTGCCACCTCCAGTCGTTCATCGTATTGTCCTTGGAGGGGACGTCGTGACCGCCGCCGGCCATGAAATTGCCGAACCAGCCTTTCATCATACCCTTCTTTATGCTCAGGTCTATGACCGTTTCTTCCTCCCCGTCGTCAATGCCGGTGAATATGGCCTGGTCCGACTTCTTGTCCACCACCTTCACTTTCTCGATTATCTTTGAAGGTATGTTTTTGGTGGCCAGTTGAGGGTCGTCCAGGAAGAAGGTCTTGCCTCCTATGGTGATTTTGTTGATAGTCTTGCCGTTGGCTGTGATGCTGCCGTCGCTCTCAACCTCTATGCCCGGAAGTTTCTTGAGCAAATCTATGAGCATGTCGTTCTCCGAGGTTTTGAACAGGCCGGCGTTGTACTCGATGGTGTCCTTCTTTACGGTAATGGGATTGCCCACGTCCGAGACTTTTGCCGCCTCCAGCATCTGCTTGTCCGTCTCTATCTTTATTTTGCCCAAATCGATGGTGGGAGCCTCCACAGTTATGTTTTTTGTGGTAGTCTTGTAGCCCATCAATTCTATCCGCAGGCTGTATTTGCCTTTGCGCACGCCCTCGAAGAGAACTGCTCCTTCGCTGGTTGAGAGCACGTATTTGGAGGGCTTGTCTGCTCCTTCCGGTATGAGGGATATTGTTGCGAAGGGCAGCGTTTCTCCTGTGTCGCCATCCAGCAGTATGGCTTTGATTCTGTGCCCCTGGGCATAGGCTGTTGTTGCGATAAGGCCGGCAAAAAGTACCAGCAGAACTTTCGGGAGTCTCATTTTTTTATTCTTTCCGGGTGGCTGGATATGAAGTCCTCCCAGCTGTTTTTCCTATTGCGGACAGCGGCGGCGAGAGGAGAATTCCGGTTGTAATAGTGGCACAGGGCGATTGCAAGGGCGTCAGTGGCATCGAGGTGCTTGGGCTCTACATCTATACCGAGTGTCTTCTGCACCATCGTGTTTACTTGGTTCTTGCTCGCGGCTCCGTTTCCAACAATTGCCAATTTGGCTTCGCGTGGGGCATATTCGAAAACCTCGAGTCCCTTTGAGGCCGCGGCTGTGATTGCCGCTCCCTGAGCTCTCCCGAGTTTGAGTATCACCTGGGCGTTCTTCCCGTAGAATGGAGATTCGCAGGCAAGTTCTTCCGGATGATAGTACTCAATCAGTGCGTTGATTTTGTCGTATATGCGCGCAAGTTTGCTATAGGCATTCCGCTCTTTGCGCAGGTCCAGCACTCCCATATCCACGAAGTGAGGACCTTTAGCATCGACGGAAATGACTCCGTAGCCAAGCAGGTTTGTTCCGGGATCAACTCCCAAAATTATTTTGCGGTCCGGCGGAGTCATTCAAAAATTGTGCCTAATACGAAACTGTTGTAAGGACAGTGACGTGGGTTTATTCTATAGTGTCAAATCCGGTGTAGGGCCTCAGGACTTCGGGAATGATGACCTTTCCGTCTTTCTGGCAGTTTTCCAAAAGAGCGGCTACCACGCGGGGCAGGGCCAGGGAGCTGCCGTTGAGGGTGTGGCAGAGTTGGGTCTTGCCGTCCGCATCTTTGAAGCGGCATTTGAGGCGGTTTGCCTGGTAAGATTCGAAATTGGACACTGAGGAGATTTCGAGCCACCTGTTTTGGGCTGTGGAGTAGAGCTCGAAGTCGTAGGTGATGGCTGAGGTGAAGCTCATGTCGCCTCCGCAAAGGCGCAGGATGCGGTAGGGGAGGCCTAGCTTGCACACTATGCTCTCCACGTGGGCAACCATTTCGTCCAGTGCGGCATAGCTGTTCTCAGGCTTTTCGATGCGCACGATTTCCACTTTGTCAAACTGGTGCAGACGGTTCAGTCCACGTACGTCCTTGCCGTAGGAGCCGGCCTCGCGGCGGAAGCAGGGAGTGTAGGCGGTCATTTTCTGAGGAAGTTGTTTCTCCGTGAGAATGACGTCTCTGAAAATGTTTGTTACAGGCACCTCTGCAGTGGGCACAAGATAGAAATTGTCCAAATTGGCGTAGTACATCTGACCTTCCTTGTCAGGCAACTGGCCTGTGCCGAAGCCTGATGCCTCGTTCACCATTACGGGAGGTTCAACTTCGAGATAACCTGCTTCAGTGTTGCAGTCCAGGAAGAAGTTGATCAGGGCTCTCTGCAGGCGCGCTCCCTTACCTTTATATACAGGGAAGCCTGCGCCGGTAATCTTCACTCCCAGATCGAAGTCGATTATGTCTAACTTCTTTGCCAACTCCCAGTGGGGGAGAGCGTCGGGGCCGAGGTCGGGAATTACTCCACCTTTTTTCACTACCACGTTGTCTTCGGCGGTCTTGCCTTCGGGCACGAGGTCGCAGGGAGTGTTGGGCAGCAGGACAAGTTTGCTCTCGAGCAGTTTGATGTTCTCGCCGGCCATCTCATTGAGCTTTGTGGAGCTTTCCTTGAGGGAGGCGACGACAGCCTTGGTCTGCTCGGCCTTTTCCTTCAAACCCTGTTTCATATATGCGCCTATTTCCGCAGCCAGTTTTCTCTGTTGGGCAAGGGTGTTGTCCAGTTCCTGCTGGATTTTTTTGCGCTGGTCGTCCAAGCTGATGATTTCTTCTACGCTCTGGCGGGCGTCATAGCCCTTTTTCGCCAATTTCTTTATGACGTCTTCAGTGTTCTCGCGAAGTGCTTTGAGTGTAAGCATGATTTTATGTGTTTTTGCTTAAGTTATCTGAAATATGAATGTCTCTTATGCAAAGAAGGACCGTACCCTTGATGGGGAACAGTCCTTCCTTAACGTTGATTTGCAAATCCCCCGACTAGTTCTCGAAAGGGAGTACCGACACGTATGATTTGCCTGTTGCCTTTGCCTTGGCATATTTGACAGTGCCGTCAACAAGAGCGTAGAGGGTGTGGTCCTTGCCCATTCCGACATTCTTGCCGGGATTGTGAACCGTACCTCTCTGGCGCACAAGGATGTTGCCTGCCTTGACTGCCTGGGAACCGAACTTCTTCAGGCCAAGTCGTTTGCTTTCTGATTCACGGCCGTTCTTTGAACTGCCGACACCTTTTTTATGTGCCATAACTCTTTAATTTACTTGATGATTTCGTTAATCTGAAGTTTGGTGAGATACTGACGGTGACCGTTCAGTTTCTGATAACCTTTACGACGTTTCTTCTTGAACACAAGTACCTTGTCAGCCTTGCACTCGTCGCAAAGTACGGTAGCCTTAACAGAAGCGCCTTCCACGTAAGGAGCACCGACGGTAACGTTGCCGTCTTCGTCGATAAGGAGCACTTTGTTAATTTCAACAGCAGCACCTTTCTTATCCGCAAGGCGGTTAACAAAGATTTCCTGAGAAGGAGTTACCTTGAACTGGTGTCCTCCGATTTCTACAATAGCGTACATTGTAAATAACAAAACTTGAAGTTTTCGACAGCAGGCGGGCAGAATACGGGTCTTGCCACTTAATCGAGCCTGACAATCATCTCAAAATGGGTGGCAAATTTAGTAATTTTTCCTGAAGTATCAAAGAAAAGTCCTATTTTTTATTTTGCACCGTCGCTTTTCTTGTGCTCAGTCTGCTTCCCTTGTGTTCAGCCTGCCTTCCTTGTTTAGTTTGCCTGCCTCCCTTGTTCTCAGTCTGCCTTCCCTGGCATTGTTCTCCTCCGGACTGTCGCTCTCCAGCGCAAGGCTTGCAATAAGATGTCCCTGTTGTTTCTTCAGGTCGAAGAAACCTATTATGGCTATTACGACCGAACCGGCAAGGTCGAGCATCAGGTCGTACATTGTGTCGCGGAGGGCTTCATGGCCGAGCAGGGGCTGGGCATCGTCGAAGGTGCCTCTTGTCTGAAGATACTGCTGTGAGTTGAGCCCGAACAGTTCGTCCGTGGTGAACTCCATGATTTCCCAGAGAGCGCCTGCGGCCAGAGAGAAACAGGCAACCCAGAAGCACACGAATACCGGGGAGAACTTGACTTTGTAGCCGTCGAACTTGTTGAATGTATTGATGATTATGTAGCCGAGTATTCCCAAAAGGCATCCGGACAGGGCGTGCTGCAACTTATCCCACCATCCGAACCTGCCGTAGAAGTCCGCCACATCCCCGAGAATGAGGGTGCAGAAGCAGAAAGTCACGAAAAGTATCTCCATTATGGGAGGAATTTTCAGGTGCATTATGCGCCGGACCATTTTGGGCAGGAAAATCAGGAAAACCATTACTGTGACCTCGAACATCGAGAATATCACGCGGCTGCGTGTTGCGTCTGTTTCCACGTAGAAAATCAGGGACAGTATGCCGGCGATAATCAGTATAGAGCAGAGGACGAGAACAATCTTCGAGAGCAGCGTCAGGTGGGGTTTGTCAGCTTTATTGTGGCGGTTCATACCTAGTAATGTGGAGCAATAGGCTCCTCTCGGTGCGAAATTACAAAAAAATATTTTATGTTTGTAGTTTAAACTGTGTGCAAAAACTGCAATTAACGCAATGGATACTACCTTCCCGTATGACAGGTATGTGACCGGCAGGAATTTTATAGGCCGGCGAAAGGATGTTATGGCCCTCGAGGCGCGTGTGCTCGGGGGTGAGAGCGTGGCGGTGTATGGAGAGCCCCGCACCGGCAAGATGTCCCTCATCCAGCAGATGCTTATGCACGCGATGACTAAGGAGAAACATCTTGTGGTGGCCGATGTGGATTTGTTGCGCGAGAGGACTGGCAGAGGCGTACTGAAGACTTTCGTTTCCGCCGTATTAAAATCATGTGCAAGTTCTCCGGCCGAATATCCTGCCTTGGTGGAGGAATATCTGGGCGGCACGCATTTCTGTTTTGACAGGGACAGATTCGACGATTACGGCGAAATGGTATGCTTTCGGGGCACACTTGCCGACAGTGATATCGACGCGGCTTTCTCCCTCCCTTCAAAACTTGCGTCCGGCTTGGGCAAGAGGCTGGTGGTGCTTGTGCGCCAGTTTCAGGCTGTGCTTGATTGTGAAGAATCCTTCCGTCTGCTCAGTTCTATGGAGCAATATGTCCAGCAGCGCGATGGGGTGGTGTCGTATATTTTCACGGGCTCGCGACTGAACGGAATGAGGGAGATTTTCTGCATCAAAAGATGGTTCTGGCGCAGTGTGGAGCTGATTCCGCTCTCTCCGGTGGATACAGCGGACATAGTCGAGTATGTGCGCAAGGAGTTTCAGTTCAGAGGCAAGGTCATCCAGCCGGAGTTCATTGAACTTGCAGTGTCGGCGCTCCGGGGAAATATGTGGTACATCAGCCATCTTTTTAGCATCATTGACGGAGTTGCCCGCGGTTATGTAGGCAAGGATGCCGTGCCGGAGGGAATAGACATACTCCTATCAATACACGGCGGACGCTTTTATTCGCAGATATGCTCCCTGACTGATTTCCAGTTGAGCCTGCTCAGGGCTGTGATTGACGGGGAGACCCAGTTGAGCTCATCGCGCGTGGTCGGTCTCTATTCTCTTAATTCGGCCGCAAACGTGAAGCGTCTCAAGGATGCCCTCATAAAGAAGGAAATATTGTGGTTCGACGATGAGGATGTCCCTCATATTCAGGATCCTCTGTTTGAGTATTGGCTTCGCAAAGTTTATTTTGAGAGGTAAAAAATAATTTCTATCTTTGCGGTCCATTTGAGCCGGGCATACCCGGTTGCCAAGTAAAAAGGAGGTGATTTCAAAGTGATTATCGTACAGGTAAAGGAAGGTGAGAACATCGAGAGGGCGTTGAAGAAATTCAAACGTAAATTCGAGAAGACAGGCGCTGTCCGCGAACTGCGCGCACGTAAGACCTATGTTAAGCCTTCAGTGAAGAACCGTATGGCCAAGATGAAAGCCATCTACGTGAACCATCTCCGTCTTCAGGAAGAGGAATATTAGTACAATCAGTTGACCAGTAAGGGCACGGAGTTGCCTTATTGAACGATACTGGTTGTCTAGAATAGAGGATGACACCCCCAAGGGTCATCCTCTATTTTTTTGCTGCGTTTCCCGGCTGCAACTTGCTTCAAAAAAGAGAGTGACTAAAGTCTATCGACTTTTAGTCACTCCCATTTCGTACCTAGGTGCGGCCCTTTCGGGGCTTTCTAGCATATACTTTTTTGTGTGATGCTGTCGCCTCCGTTACTGCTCGTCAGGAGTATTGTCATCCTGAGGGCCTTGAGGACCTTGAGGGCCTTGAGCTCCACCTTGCTGCTGGGCGGCCTGCGCTGCCTTTGCCATATCTTCAGATGCTGCGTGCCAAGCTGCCTCAAGAGCTTTGTTGTGTTCCTCGATTGCGGCAAAGTCTTTGTTCTTGACAGCCTCCTTCAGAGCGTTGTTGGCTTTCTCAATGGCTTCCTTCTTCTCAGCAGGAATCTTGTCGCCGTACTCCTTGAGGTTACGGTCCGTCTGGAAGGTCATTGCGTCAGCCGTATTGAGTTTGTCAGCCTTCTCTTTCTCTGCCTTGTCGGCAGCCTCATTGGCTTTTGCCTCGTCACGCATACGTTTGATTTCCTCTTCGGAGAGGCCTGTAGAACCCTCGATACGTACGCTCTGCTCCTTGCCTGTGGCCTTGTCTTTGGCAGTCACGTTAAGGATGCCGTTGATGTCCACGTTGAAGGTAACTTCAATCTGAGGTATTCCGCGGGGTGCGGGAGCAATGCCGTCGAGGTGGAAGTTGCCTATGGTCTTGTTGTCGTTGGCCATGGGACGCTCGCCCTGAAGCACGCGGATTTCAACTGAAGGCTGGTTGTCTGCAGCTGTGGAGAATACCTGGCTCTTTGACACGGGGATGAGGGTGTTGGCTTCGATGAGTTTGGTCATCACGCCGCCGAGCGTCTCGATGCCGAGGGACAGGGGAGTTACGTCGGAGAGGACTACGTCCTTCACATCGCCTGAAATCACACCACCATCAATTGCTGCACCTACAGCTACTACTTCGTCGGGGTTGACACCCTTGTTGGGCTCTTTGCCGAAGAACTTCTTGACAATCTCCTGGATGGCGGGAATACGTGTTGAACCGCCTACGAGGAGCACTTCGTCAATGTCTGATGCCTGGAGTTTGGCAGCCTCGAGAGCCTTGCGGCAGGGTTCGAGGGTACGCTGGATGAGTGAATCGGCCAGCTGCTCGAATTTGGCTCGGCTGAGGGTCTTTACAAGGTGTTTGGGCACACCGTCCACAGGCATTATGTAGGGCAGGTTGATTTCAGCCTGAGTCTGGCTGGAGAGCTCAATCTTTGCCTTCTCGGCAGCTTCTTTAAGACGCTGGAGTGCCATAGGGTCCTTGCGCAGGTCTATGCCACCGTTCTCTGCGGCGAACTCATTGGCGAGCCAGTCGATGATGACCTGGTCGAAGTCGTCACCACCCAGATGGGTATCGCCATTGGTGCTCATTACGGTGAATACGCCACTCATAAGGTCCAGAATGGAGATATCGAAGGTACCGCCGCCGAGGTCGAACACGGCCACTCTCATATCCTTGTCCTTCTTCTCAAGACCATAGGCAAGGGCGGCTGCGGTAGGCTCGTTGATGATAAGTTTCACGTCCAAACCTGCAATCTGACCTGCCTCTTTGGTGGCCTGACGCTGAGAGTCGGAGAAGTAAGCGGGCACGGTGATGATGGCTTCGGTAACCTGAGTGCCAAGATAATCTTCTGCTGTCTTTTTCATTTTTTGGAGAATCATTGCTGAAATCTCCTGAGGGCTGTAAAGCTTGCCGTCGATGTCCACGCGGGGGCTGTTGTTGTCGCCTCTTACTACAGAGTACGGTACGCGGGCGATTTCCTGGCTTACCTGATCGTAGGTCTCACCCATGAACCTCTTGATGGAGAAGATGGTCTTCTTGGGGTTGGTGATTGCCTGACGCTTTGCAGGGTTGCCGATTTTACGCTCGCCGCCTTCGGTGAATGCCACTACAGAAGGAGTGGTCCTCTGGCCTTCGTTGTTGATGATGACGGTAGGCTGGTTGCCTTCCATAACTGCGACACAGGAGTTTGTTGTGCCGAGATCTATTCCGATGATTTTTCCCATAATATGTTGTTTTTTAATTTACTTTTCAGCGGCTGTGTGCTTTTACCTATATAATATAGGCTGCGGCGCCAGCCTGCATACGTCGGGACTTATGGCGAAACCCGTGCCAAGTGGCATATATGACATTTTGGCATAAAAATATGTATCTTTGCAGTAGTTGAACTGACAAAAATGGAATATAGGGCTTTATCGACAGAGGAATTCGATGACATATCTTCCCGCATTCTTCACGAGGACAATCATCTGCTTATTTTCAACAAAAGGGCAGGTGAGATTGTGCAGGGAGACAAAACGGGTGACGAGGCCCTGGTGGAAACGCTCAAGGCTTTCATTGCGGCAAGGGACCGTAAGCCTGGCAAGGTGTTCCTCGGCGTGCCGCATCGTTTAGACAGGCCGGTGAGCGGCATATGCGTATTTGCGAAGACATCCAAGGCTCTTGAGCGACTCAATGCTATGTTCAGGGAAGGCAGGGTGCATAAGACATATTGGGCTTTGTGCGCGGATGGAGGGGCGTTGGGCCCCGGAGCCGGGGAGGAATCCGGATGGACACTTTTGGAAAATGCCTTGGTGCGCAACGAGAAGCAGAATAAGAGTTACGTTGCCCCGGCAGGTGCGAAAAACGCCAAGATGGCGCGTCTGAAGTGCCGCGTTCTGGGAAGCACCCTCAGGTACAAGCTTGTTGAGGTGGAACTGCTGACGGGCCGCCACCATCAGATTCGCTGCCAGCTCAGTCACATAGGTTATACTATCAAGGGAGACTTGAAGTATGGAGCGCCCCGCTCGAATCCTGACGGAGGGATATGCCTTATGGCTCGCAGAATCCGCTTCGAGCACCCGGTGAACCATAGTGCTGTCGATGTACTCGCGCCTCTTCCGTCTTCCTGGCCGATACGGTAACTTCTTTCAATTTTCCGTATATTTGCTTCTGCAAATTGATTGGTGAACTTAAGCTCACTTAGGTTATATTATGAAAAGGATACTTAGAATGTTCAAAAACCTGGTGGATATGTCAGAACATATTGACCAGGTTGAGGCTACCCAGACCATACACGAGAATATCTATTTCCGCGGCCCCAATGTTTTCATTCTTGCCTGCGCCATAATCATTGCCTCCGTGGGCTTGAATGTCAATTCCATACCCGTCATAATCGGCGCGATGCTCATTTCCCCTGTGATGGGCCCCATATTGGGCTTCGGCTTCGGTCTGGGCACAAGGGACAACAAACTTGTCAAGGATGCCTTGAAAAACTTCGCTATAATGGTGGCTATCAGCATCATATCCTCCACTTTGTACTTCGTGCTGAGCCCCTTGAACCTTGTGCACCCCACTGAGTTGCTTGCAAGGACCAATCCCACTATTTACGATGTTCTCATAGCAGCCTTTGGCGGTATTGCAGGCATACTTGAAATCTCGCGCAAGAAAAAGGGTACGGTGCTCGCCGGTGTTGCCATCGCCACAGCCCTTATGCCTCCTTTGTGCACCGTGGGTTACGGCATATCCCTGCTCAATTGGAAGTACATTGTCGGAGCTTTGTATCTGTTCCTTATCAATAGTATATTCATTGCCCTGGCCACCTTCCTTGCAGTCAAGTACCTCAAATATCCTGTTGTGGCCAACGAGGAGCAGGGGCATAAACTCACCCCTGTGATGACTTGGGTGCTGATGCTCATCATTATTGTGCCCAGCGTGCTGACCGCAGTCAGGATGATTCAGGACAACAACTTTAATATCAACGTGTCACGCCTGGTTGAGGAGAACAAGTCCATAGGCGGTAGCTTCATATATGACTACAAGGTGGATAAGAGCGTCAAACCTGTGACGGTGGAATTGTATATGGCGGGTGAGGAACTCTCTCCGGAGCAGAAGAAATTTCTTTATGCAAATGCTGAACGTTATGGCCTGTCTGCCGAGCAGATTGTTTTCCACGAGGATGCTACGGTAAGCCGCAATCCCATTTCGGAGACGGAGATTGTGAGGGGTATTTATGAGCATGCGGAGAAGCAGGTAAAGGTGCTAAATGATTCGATTGCGGCTTTGGGCCGTGAACTGGCGTTGTATAAAGCCAAGGCTCTGCCTACCGAATCTATTCTGCGTGAATTGCGAGCCCAATGCACTGAGGTAGTGGACTTTACGCTGACGCAAGGGGAGAGCCTCAGCTATGTGGCAGGGGCTGGGAATGACTCGGATGCAGTGATTGTCGCAGATATGGTGCATCGCCCCAGCACAGTTGCCATAATTACAACATCGAAGCCAGTTCCCTCCGCCACCCGTGAGACTCTGGAGCGTTTCCTTGGCGCCCGTCTTGAAACCGACGACCTGCTTGTCTTCTTCCGCACTGCCTCCAAATAAGGATACCCTGCGGGCCGCCCTACTCGAGTATGTGCTATAGGACTTTTGTTGGACGGAATCCGAGGAGAATTGCGCCCTCGTTCTTGAGGTGTGATGGTCTTCGTTCCAATCGCCTGACTCCAGCCGGGGCTGGTACTGATTATCTTCTGCGCAAATCATCTGGAATATCAATTTTTTTTGTAGAATAAAAATATTTATCTACCTTTGCAGTCCCGAAAGAGAAAATTATACTTTCGGGATGTTGAATCTGTTCAGGAGAGGTGGTAGAGTGGTCGATTACGGCAGTCTTGAAAACTGTTGAGGTGAAAGCCTCCGGGGGTTCGAATCCCTCCCTCTCCGCTGAATAAAGCCTACAAGTAATTGAGTTTCAATCTTGTAGGCTTTTTCTATGCCCAAAAAGTTGCACCAAAAATGCACCAAACCCCGTTTCTACGCACTTCTACGGGTATTTTTCAAATCCCATATATCCCATACTTCTCATCCTGTTTTCTCGCTCTTCTTGATAGCACGATATGGGGCGTGTAATTTTTTAGCCATTTCAGTCAAA
>JAEDMF010000048.1 GCA_016303175.1 Bacteroidales bacterium | reverse complement strand
TTATAATATTGTCATGGAGAAAAAACTTAGACTTTCAGCAACAGACCGCAAAATTTCAGGTCTTTGTGGTGGCCTTGGAGAATACTTCAACATCGACTCCACCATAATCAGAATTCTATGGGTACTTCTGGCCATCTGTACATGCAGCTTCGGTTTCTGGGCATATTTAATCTGCTGGCTGATTGTTCCGCCCGCACAAAACGAATAGAACTTTGAAACATAAAGAAAACTGGTTCAGCGAAGACTGGCTCGCAGTATGGCTGGGTTTCGCAGTGATTACAATCGCAATCCTTTCCTGCCTGACAGGGTGGTTTGATTTCTCAGCATTGAAGTTCAGCACCTGGCACGTAAGCGGAGACAGCGCCTGGACCTCGCTGGGCAACCAATTCACAACTCTGGCGTTCTGGCGTAAGACCCTTATGACCTTCGTGGTCACGGCAGGCATTTTCACTCTGGGCATCAAACTCCAGAAAGAAAACGTCAAAAAGTTCTTCAGGGCCTATGCCGTACTTTTCATAATTGCCTTTTTCGTAAGGCTGATAAGCGCGGAATATACCCTCAACCGCTATCTCGAGTGGGCATTCTGGGCCCTTCTGACAGGTCTTCTCATATCCAATACGGTGGGCGTGCCCCAATGGCTCCGGCCCGCGATACGTACCGAGTTCTACATCAAAACCGGTCTGGTGATTATGGGCTTTTCCGTGCTTTTCTCGAACATCGCGAAATTCGGGCTCTATGGCCTCGGCATAGCCTGGCTGGTGACTCCCATTGTCATACTGTTCATGTGGTGGTTCGGAACAAGGGTGCTGAAGATAGGCAACAAACCATTGGTCATTACAATGGCCGCAGCCACAAGCGTGTGCGGAACCTCGGCGGCAATAGCCACCGGAGCAGCCTCCAACTGCAAGAAAACCGACCTGACGATGGCCGTATCCCTTTCCATACTCTTCACCATACTTATGATGGTGCTTGAGCCAATGATTATAAAATGGACAGGGATGTCTCCCATTATGGGAGGGTCGCTCATCGGAGGCACGGTGGACAGTACGGGAGCAGTTGTGGTTGCAGGAACAGCCCTCGGGCCGGAAGCTCAGACAGCCGCAGTCCTCGTAAAATCCATACAGAACATACTCATAGGCTTCATTGCCTTCTTTGTGGCAATATTTTTCGCCACAAGGGTGGACAAGACAGGTACGCAAAATGTAGGCGCAATAGAGATCTGGAACCGCTTCCCCAAGTTCGTCATAGGGTTCTTCGTTGCTTCCCTCGTGGCATCCTTCATTGTAATGCCCCTGTGCGGAAACGATGCAGTGAGCGGCATCAACAAGGTGCTGGACCAGTACAAGAACTGGGCTTTCGTGCTGGCTTTCACCAGCATAGGTCTTGACACCAACTTCAAGGAACTGTGGAAAGGAATGCACGGAGGCAAGGTATTGTGGCTCTACATCGTAGGCCAGACCTTCAACATACTGCTGACCCTGCTCGCAGTATGGCTGCTGCTATCCGGCATCATATTCCCCATTCCGGAACTTTCGTAGAATATCCCCCGTTCAAGTCCCGGCCCAACCTTTTCGCCCGACTATAGAACGGGGATAAAATTCTCCTGTATGCAGGGCTGGCCGCCCATAGGCTACTACAGAAGTCCGGCCCGGAAACCAACGAGATAATGGAGAAAAAACTCAAAAAGAAAATTGTCGCGACTCTTTCGCTCACGGTACTTACCGCTGCGATTGTGGCCGCGATTATCATAATGGTGAAGGGAGCCGGACTCAACCCTGATTTGGACTTCGGCGCAGGTGCCTACTACTATGCCGACATCCCTGAATTCGACAAACTGGAACCACGAAGCAATGCCCTCACGCAACTTGCCACATCCCTGCCTCTATGGGCATACATACTCATTTTTCTGGCTTGGGGAGCTCTGATGTACTGGATTTGGACAAAAATTCCGACTCAGGAGTGAACAGAGCCACTATGATGCTCATCAACGGAGAGAGCAGATTGAAGAAACAGAAGGGAAGGTAAGCAAGCGTAGCCACGTGGAGCACTGTTGCCTGAGTCATACCGCAGGAGTTCCAAGGTATGAGCACGGATGTGACAGTAGCGGAATCCTCCACGGAACGGCTCAAGAGTTTGGCTTTATAGCCCTTCTGCTCATAAAATTCCTTGTATAGACTGCCGGTAAGAATAATGGAAAGATACTGGTCTCCGGTCACTATGTCGCAGAAAAGGCCGGTAAACACCGTCGAACCCACCAAGGAAGCGGCCTTGCGGATATAGCGGAACATGGCCATGGTCAAACACTTCACCATTCCGCTGCCCATCATTACTCCGCCGAAAACGGAAGCTGCGATAATCAAATAAACAGTATTGAGCATACCCGTTATGCCCTTGGTTGAGACGAGTTCATTCAACTCCGGATTGAGGGTGTCAATTCCTGTGCTGGAGTAAATGGAAAGCATTGTGCCCCTAAACGCCTCGACGGGGCCAAGACTGGTATAGTCGGCCAGGGCACCTCCGGTTGCAACGCTCCATATCACCTGCGGCTGAAGTATGACAGCGGCGACGGCAGCCATCAGGGCGGCGCAGAACAAGGTCACCATAGCCGGGCATTTCCGGGCAATCATAACTGCTGTAAGGGCAGGCACAATCAGAACCCAGGGGCTGATGTTGAAACTAGCGCGCAGGGCTGTGCTGTATTCTTCCATATGTGTAGCCTCGGTGCTTGGATGCAATAGGCTCATTACCAAGTAGATGACCAGCGCAATTGCAAAGGAGGGCACCGTCGTGCGCAACATATAGCGTATATGCTCGAAGATATGTACTCCCGTACTTGTGGCGGCAAGGGTGGTGGTGTCTGACAGGGGTGAAATCTTATCCCCAAAGTATGCTCCCGATATGATGGCCCCGGCTACCCAAGAGGCCGGATAACCTTGGGCTGTCCCTATGCCGAGCAGAGCCACGCCTACGGTTGCAATTGTGGTCCACGAACTGCCGGTCAGAACCGACACAAGAGCGCAGATCAGGCAGGATATGAAGAGAAAAATCTTGGGGGTAATGAGTTTAATGCCGTAGCAGATGAAGGTGGGAACTATGCCACTTATCATCCAAGTGCCGGAAATGGCTCCGATCAGCAGCAGTATTATGATGCCGGAAGAGACCATCCGAATGTTGTTCAGTATGGCATCTTCCAATACGCTCCATTTCCCCCGGCAGACCAGCATATACAGGCCTACAGATACGGCAGAAGCAAAAAGCAGTGCCACCTGAGCTCCACCTTCGAGAGCATCGGCTCCGAACACTTTCACCACGGGCACGAGAGCCCCGATAAGGACTGCGAAAGGAATTATCGAAATCCATACCGTGGGCTCTCTGAACTCGCGTTTGTGTTTCACCTACCTCGGAAATTTGTTTATGGCGTCAATGTAGGCCTCTACGGATGCGGTCACAATATCGGTATTTGCGCCGAAACCATAATAGGTATGATGGCCGTGCTCCACCTGAACGTGCACCTTGCAGGTATCGTCCGAACCCTTTGTGACTCCCTGTATCGTAAAGGCTGTCAGGGTCATAGGGCGCTTGATAATCTGCTTAAGGGCATTGATTGCAGCATCCACAGGGCCATTGCCGGTTGCCGCCGCCTCGAATTTCTCACCGGCGATGTCCAGACCTATGCTGGCGACGGGTTTCATTCCCATACCGCTGGTTGCCTGCAGCCAATCCACCTTGATATGCTGGTCGCTGTGGCGCTCGGCGCCGGCAAGCACGAGGATATCGTCGTCGTTAATTTCCTTCTTCTTGTCGGCAAGTTTGAGGAAATTCTGGTAGATGGTATCAAGTTTATCAGCCTCAACCTTCACTCCAAGCACCTCCAGACGGTATCTGAGGGCCGCACGTCCGCTACGGGCCGTGAGTATGATGGCATTGTCGTCCAGACCTATCTCTTTAGGGTCTATGATTTCGTATGTCTGGGCATTCTTGAGCACTCCATCCTGGTGAATGCCGGAAGAATGGGCGAAGGCATTCTTGCCCACTATGGCCTTATTGGGCTGCACCGGCATATTCATCAGATTGGAAACCTGACGACTGAGGGGATAGATTCTGGTAGTGTTGATTCCTGTGGTCAAAGGAATATCAGTATGAGACTTTAGTATCATCGCCACTTCCTCAAGAGCCGTATTGCCGGCCCTCTCGCCTATGCCGTTGATTGTAACCTCGCACTGGCGCGCGCCGTTCAATATGCCGGATATTGTGTTGGCTGTAGCCATACCCAGGTCATTGTGGCAATGGGTGGAGATGATGGCCTTGTCGATATTGGGGACATTGTCCACCAGATACTTGATTTTGGCGCCGTACTCCGAAGGGAGGCAGTATCCTGTCGTGTCGGGAATGTTCACCACCGTCGCTCCGGCATTGATAACTGCTTCAATAACCCTTGCAAGATACTCGTTCTCCGTACGCCCTGCATCCTCGGCATAGAACTCCACGTCATCCACAAAACGACGGGCATATTTCACGGCCTTCACCGCACGCTCGATGATTTCCTCGCGGTTGGAGTTGAATTTGTACTTTATGTGCGCGTCGGAAGTGCCTATTCCCGTATGGATGCGTTTGCGCTTTGCATATTTGAGGGCATCCGCAGCCACGTCGATATCCTTTTCCACGGCCCTCGTAAGAGCACAAATCACAGGCCAGGTAACGGCCTTGGAGATTTCAATCACGGAATTGAAGTCACCAGGGCTGGATACGGGGAAGCCTGCCTCGATTATATCCACGCCCAGTTCCTCGAGAGCCTTGGCAACCTGGATTTTTTCAACCGTGTTCAGCTGGCATCCGGGCACCTGCTCCCCATCCCTGAGGGTGGTATCGAATATATATACTTTTCCTTTTTCCATAGTTTATAGACTCAAGTCTCGCAGCTGCGAAACTCAAATTTTACATCTTACAAAAATTACTCCCCCATTGCCTGGCAGGCAGTGATGGCTATCATCTTATAGATGTCATCAACTGAGCAGCCGCGGCTGAGGTCATTGACAGGACGGGCTATGCCCTGGAGTATGGGACCGATGGCATCGGCGCCGCCAAGCCTCTGGACAAGTTTATAGCCTATATTGCCGGCCTCGAGGCTGGGGAACACCAGCACGTTAGCCTTGCCTGCAACCTCGCTACCCTTGGCTTTCTTGCTGGCCACGGAGGGTACCAGAGCCGCATCTGCCTGAAGCTCGCCGTCCAGTTTGAGCTCAGGATCGAGTTCGTGGGCCAGACGGGTAGCCTCGACTACCTTATCCACAACCTCGTGCTTGGCGCTGCCCTTGGTGGAGAATGACATCATTGCCACGCGGGGTTCCTCTATGCCGGCCACGCTTTTTGCGGTCCTGGCTGTGCACACGGCAATCTGCGCGAGCTGGGAAGCATCCGGAACGGGGGTCACGGCTATGTCGCCGAAGACCATAATGCCGTTGTCGCCGTACTCTGTCCTGTCGCTAATCATAAGCATAGCGCCGCTTACACAGGATATGCCGGGGGCGCATTTGATAATCTGGAGAGCGGGACGGAGGGTATCACCCGTGGTTGAGAGAGCGCCGCTAATCTGGCCATCGGCATCGCCACTCTTTATGATGAGACAGCCGAAATACAAGGGATTCTGCACCAGCGCATCTGCCTGTTCGGGAGTCATACCTTTGTTCTTGCGGAGTTCGTAAAGAAGTTTGGAATACTCTGCCGTCTTGGGGCTGGTTGCAGGGTCGATGATAGTGGCTTTGGAAATATGCTTCAGGCCGTATTCTGCTGCCTTTGCCATAATTTCTTTCTCAGAACCTATGAGAATGATGTCAGCAAGGGAGTCTGCAAGGGCCATATCGGCCGCCTTGATGGTGCGTTCCTCCAGAGACTCGGGAAGGACGATGCGCTGCCTGTTGGATTTGGCGCGCTCTATAATGCTCTCGATAAGTGTCATAACAGTATCAGTCTATGTTGTTTACAATATTCATTGTGTCACGGGCAATCATCAGCTCCTCGTTTGTGGGGATAACGGCAACCTTAACCTTAGAGCCCGGATTGGTGAGCATAATCTCCTCACCGCGGGTCTCGTTGGCCTCGGCGTTGAAATCCACTCCAAGATAGGTCAAATTGCGGCATACACGACTGCGGATGCGACCGTTGTTCTCGCCTATGCCACCGGTGAACACGATAAGATCCACTCCGTTCATCTGGGCCGCATAAGCTCCGATGTACTTGATGATGTCGTGGGAGAGTTTCTTAAGAGCCACCTTTGCCCGGGGATTTCCCGCCTCGGCTGCGTTACCGCAGTCACGGCAGTCGCTGCTCACACCAGAAACGCCCTGCAGACCTGACTTTTTGTTGAGAAGCTGGCTCACACCCTTGGCATCCAGTCCCTCCTTCTCCATCAGGTAGCAGAGAACCTCGGGATCCACGCTGCCGCTCCGGGTACCCATCAGCACACCTTCAAGCGGAGTGAAGCCCATGCTGGTATCCAGCGATTTGCCATTCTCCACGGCCGTTATGGAACTGCCGTTTCCAAGATGGCAGGTAATGATTTTGCTGTTGTTCAGGTCGAGGCCGGCGAACTTGGCTCCCCTCTGGCTCACAAACTTGTGGGAAGTGCCGTGGAAGCCGTAACGGCGGATGCGGTATTTTGTATAGAACTCATACGGTATTCCGTAGAGAAAGTTGTAGTCCGGCATAGTCTGGTGGAAGGCCGTATCGAAAACGGCTACCTGAGGCACGTCAGGCAGGTTCTTGTATACAGCCTCAATGCCAAGCAGGTTGGCGGGATTGTGAAGAGGAGCAATCTCGCAGCATTTTTTGATTTGTGAGATGACCTCGGGAGTAATGAGGGCGCTGCGGAAAAACTCCTCGCCGCCGTGCACTACCCTGTGGCCGACAGCCTCAATATCGCCCAAATCCGAAAGCACGCCGTGTACGGAGTTCACAAGAGCGTCCAGCACAAGTTGTATGCCCACGGTATGGTCGGGAATATCCTGCACCAGTTCGAACACATCCTTGCCGGACGGCTGATGCTTGAGGTGTCCGCCCTCGCATCCGATACGCTCCACGAGACCCTTTGCAAGAAGAGAGTAAACCTCCTCGCTTTTCATATCCAGCAGCTGGTATTTGAGAGACGAGCTGCCGCAATTGAGTACCAAAACTATCATAAAAAACATTATTAGTCAAGAATGCAAAGATAATGAAAGTTTACGAAAGAACTATCAATAAGAAGTCCTATATTTGCACAAAATGCGGGGACTATGAACGTAGGGAAAGACATATGCAAGGACATCTATCTGGTTTCGCTGCCCCTGTGCACAGGCACTGCCTCGGCCGCTGTCCTGCTTGCCTTCCTGCCCCGCTGCAGCTACATTGCCGCCCCTGCCTGCCTTTGTCTGCTCTGCGCAGCGGCTCTTCCCGTACTTCTGCCCTCCCGTTTCGGGACAATGCAGCGCAGTCCCCTCCTCTGGACCGGCATATTCTTCATCCTGGGCTGCTTCTGTCTCTGCAACGCAAGCATAGTATCTCCCGGCATCGATACGGACTTTTCAAGACTAAGCCTGCTGCACGGGCGTCTCTGCTCCCGAATTGATGCTCTACCCTTCTCCGATGAGAGCACCAACGCCCTGTTGAAGGCTCTCCTGCTCGGAGACAGGAGCCAGCTCCACAAGGATACAATCATAGCCTTCAGAAATGCCGGAGCCGCCCACCTTCTGGCCCTCAGCGGAATGCACCTCGGCATCATATATCTAATTATAAACAAGATACTTAAGCTTGCTGGCAACTCCAGAGGAGCAAGCCGACTACGCAGCGGAGCAACCATAGTGCTCACCCTGCTCTATACCCTGCTCTGCGGGGCAGGACCCTCCCTGGTTCGGGCCTGGCTCTTCATCCTCGTGAGGGAGGGTGGCAATATGCTCGGACGCAGACAGGACGCCCGTCAGGTATTCTGCGTAGCCCTGCTTCTTCAGCTATGCTTCAGGAGCTCCTGCATACGGGAACTGGGGTTCCAGCTGAGTTATCTGGCAATGGTGGGGATAGTCTTTGTGTGGCCTCACGTGAGGTCGTGGTACGGCGCCATCGAGGAAAGTCTGCATGGGGAAAGGGCCGGGACCATGATCAAGCCCGGCAAAAGGCTGTGGGATGTGCTGTCCCTGAGCATTTGCTGCCAGCTTTTCACAGCCCCGCTTACTTGGTTCCACTTCGGCACTTTTCCACAGTACTTCCTGCTAACCAACCTGCTGGCCGCTCCGCTGACAAGCCTTATGCTCGCAAGCGGTATGGCGGCACTTGCAGGCAGCCTCATTTTCGGAGCCGACTCCGCCGCAACAACAGTCCTTGCCCACATATGCGAAGTGCCCGCAACGGCATTGCAGGCACTTGTAAAGTTGATTTCCAATATGTAAACCGAAAGTCTCGGAGCAGAGCATCAGTGCTCCCTCACGCAGCGCACTGAAAGGCCAAGGGAAGTCTTGTCTCCCCTTGCCACCTTGACATCCGGCTCTCTCTCATATATGTAACGGAAATACGCGCAGGAGGAATCATCCGCGCAGCTGTCTGCCGTCCAGAAGCAGGCGTAATCCATAACCATTCTGTAGCTGTCGGGCACGGCAACATTCATCCTGTCCACCGGAATCGCGGAAAAGGAATTGAAGATGTCACTGGAAATCTCCCCCATTTCGGGCCAATATTCCCACATTTTGTCGCCGTTGACCGTGGCATTAATCATCATCTTGGGAGCGACCCCGGTGAAGTCGGGATGTTCACCCTCGTAGCTTCTGCCGGCGACAGACTCCGCAAGAGCCTTCCACTGAGCATCCGTAGGCAGGCTCCAGCCGGCGGGACAGGCAGAAAGTGCCTCCTCATAGCTGTAGAGGCGGCCGAACACCTTGCCGGCAATCTCCGAGTCATAAGGAGCGTGACCTATGATAGCATCGGGATCGGTGGTTGTACGGTCGGCTGCGAGGTTGCTTTTCATCCAATCCACTCCATTCACGGTAATATAATTATATTTATTGCCGCAGCAGTCCGTCACATTCCCCAGAGAAGGAAGCAGAGAAAGTTCCGGAACACTCAGATTCCTGTCCAACAGCACAACGGTACAGGAAGTCGAGGTGGAATAATAATCCTCGTCATCCTCCGGATATACGACCACAAACAGGCTGTAGGTGGCCAATTCGTCAGGGAAACCCTTTTCGGGTTCGAGGCCCTCTCGTTTGACGGGTGCGCCCGAAGTGTAAGCAGGTCCCTTCGTTGTAAAATATGTAGTGTCATTAGTTCCTGAAACACCGCTCAAGTAGGTGTAGCAGCCTAATTTCTTGCCTTTGGGATGATACACGCCCTTGGGATGCAGTTCGATGTACGGGGCGGCCTTATCCAACATAAAGGTGGTCTGGTCCAAAGTAAGTGCACCGTTCAGATAACCCTTGAGTTCCTCCGATTCATCCTTCTTGCAGGATAAGGTCACCAGAGGCAGAAGCGCCAGAATGAATAATAATTTTGTTTTCACTGTAATTTATCTCTTGACTCGAGTTTTGCAACTATCCAAATCATTTAAGGTCTTGATTGAGCAGACTTGCGAAACATATTTATCTAATATAACAATCGGAGCCTGCATTCATCGGAACCAACGGTCTACTTCCTTGACCACGGACGGCATACTGAACACAGCCACCCGGTCGTAAGCCTGAATTTGGGTGTCGCCGACAGCGATGAAGGCCTCATTCCCTCTTATGACACCGCCTATGATGGCTCCGGAGGGGAAATCCAAATCCTTCAGGGGAGCCTTCGTGATACGGCTGCCCGGGGTCACGTTGAATTCTATTATTTCCGCATTGGTGCCGCTCATATACTTGACGAAGCGAACCTTGTCGCTGAGGGTAAACTTGAATATGCGGCCTGCGGTGATAAGTTTCTTGTTGATGACAGCATCAACTCCCATTCCTTCGGCGAGGGAAATGTATTCGAGATTTTCCACCTGGGCTATGGTTCGGCTTACGCCCATTTTCTTGGCAGCCACACAGGCAAGGATGTTGGTCTCTGAACTGGAGGTCAAGGCGACGAAAGCATCATAGGAATTAATGCCTTCATCTGCCAGAAGGTCCGAATCCCGTCCGTCGCCGTTTATGACAATGACTTTGGAAGGAAGGTTATCCACCAGTTCCATACAACGGGCCTTGTCCCTCTCTATTATCTTGACCTCATCCATCTTTTCGGCCAGTTCCCGCCCCAGCATCTCACCTATGGGACCTCCGCCCACTATCATCACACTGCGCACCTCGACGTGGCTTTTGCCGATATACTGCATCAAAATTTCAATGCCTTCCCGCTTGGAAATGATGAATACCAGATCATTCACCTTGAAACGCGTGTCGGGACCGGGAATGATAGTTTCGTTCTCCCTCGAAATGGCAACAACCCTGAAATTCTCGCGTCCGACGGCGCTGCGGGCAAAGTCCATAAGGGTAGTGTCTATGATGGGAGTGTCCTCATCCAACTTGAACACTACCATCTGCAATTTGCCGTGGGCAAAGTCCATTGCATCGGTGGAGGCGGTGCGGCTGAGAAGGTCCAGAATCTCAGTGGCGGCAATCTTCTCCGGATAAAAGAGCAGGTCCACGCCCATTTCCGTGAACATATAGCGATTGTCGTAGGCGAGAAATTCCTCATTGTCAATGCGGCAGGTCACCTTCTTGGCTCCCAGCCTCTTGGCCAGAAGGGCCGAAACTATATTGATATCCTGGGACTCGGCGGGATAGACTGCAATGAAAAGATCCGTTCTGTCAATGCCGGCAGCCTTGAGCGTTTTGACGGAAGATGGATTGCCTTCCATCGTAATCACATCGGAAACTGCCGAAAGGTTCTGCAGACGGGCGGAATCGGAATCGATAACGATGAGATCGTGGGAGGCGTTCCCGAGCATCTTTGCCAGATGCGAGCCCACTTCACCTGCTCCTGCGATTATAATCTTCATACCATCAAAAAAATTTTCGCTCTTGTTTTACAATGAGGTATCCCTCAAATTTGCAAATATAGCACCTTTTTCCGT
>JAEDMF010000215.1 GCA_016303175.1 Bacteroidales bacterium | reverse complement strand
GCAGGGCGCTGCGGCCGCTGAAATCGACGGCGTTGTGCACCGCAACCACCTTATCGGGGGAGATGCCGTATTTGTTGATGCAGATATTGCGGGTAAGCTCGGAAACGGCGATTACCATATCCGCCTCTTCCATACCCCTTTTCTCCAAACCATAGACACGGGAATCAATCTGGGATTCGCTGCCCCTGTCGAAGGATGTCGCGTGCATATGGACCACAAGGGGTTTGCCGGAAATCTTCTTTGCGGCGATGCCGGCAAGATAGGTAAGCCAGTCATGGGCGTGAATCACGTCGAACTCGCCGGCGTGCTCCATTGCAAGGGTGGCGCCAGCCATGGCGTAACGGGCCACTTCTTCCATAAGGTTGGCTCCATACTTGCCCGAGAACTTGTATTTCTTGCCGTATTGGATACGGAACTCCTTGTCCTCCAGACGTTTCTCATTTTCTATAATCTTCGCGAAATCCTCCGGATCGGCGTAAGGTATGAGATTGGAGCCTATTTTGTAGAACTGCACCTTTTCCACATAACTTGCAACGTCCATCGAAACATCCTCGATTATGGGGGTGTCACTGGCGTTGAGAATCTTGACCGCGCTCTGGTCCTCGTCTCCGGAAGCTGAAGGCATTACGAACATCACCTCCACTCCGTTGGCAGCCAGACCCTTGGTCATTCCGTAACAGGCCGTGCCGAGACCGCCTGCGATATGGGGAGGGAACTCCCAACCAAACATCAATACTCTCATTTCTTGTCCTCCTTATTATATTTGTCCATGAGATATATGCAACGCATCAGAGCTGCCGTAGAGGTTGCGCTGGCAATGGCGCCGTGAGGCTCGTGAGGGGGATCTCCGTCGTAGAGCTCGCTGAAGTGGCCCACGCCGTGCTTGTTGATATCCTCGAAGAAGCCTTCCGTAAGCCATTTTGCCTTGCCCTCGAAGGAAGAGCCTACCATTCTGAAGCAAAGGTCCACATAGAAACCCAGCAGCATAGTGTGGGTGCAACCGTTGAAGTATGCCAAATCGCGGCTGTCCTGACTGCCCTCATATACATATTTATACTCGGCGCTGCGGGGAGAAAGGGTACGTATGCCCCTCCTTGTCACCAGCTCGTTGTTAACCGTGGCCACAATGTCAGCCTCCAGGCTTTCATCCACAAGCTGGTAGGGGATATAAGCCGCCATCAGCATATTGGGACGGCACATTGTATTCTGACCGTCATTGTCCACATAGTCTGCGAGGTATGAAACGCCTCTGTAGGTCTTGATTTGGAAAGTGGGCTGATAATTGGCTTTGACGGCATCCCTCACCTCTGTCCAGGTCTGAACAAACTCGCGTCCCGCCTTGGTCCTGGAATATTTGGATTCCATCTCGATGGCAAAGCAAAGAGCGTTGTACCACAGGGCATTGGTCTCCACCTGGTAACCGGCGCGCTCGGTGACGGGCACTCCGGCGATGTAAGTATTCATCCAGCTGAGCGCAGTGCGGTATTTCTGGCACCACAGCAGGCCGTTGGGACACAAAGTCACGGACTCTCGGTTGCGATAACTTGCAATAATCTCCTTGCAGATGGCCCCGTACTTTTTCCAGACATCAGCCGGTTTTGCGCCGAAGGCAATGTACTGCTGAAGCACGTCAGTCACGAGCAGAGGAGCCTCTATCTGGGTAGTCCTGCGGGTGAGTCTCTCCTGCTCATCGGCAATGAGGTTGTTGAGTATCCTCTCGAATTCCTCGCAGTTGCCGTCGGCATAGAGGGTCAGTCCGGGCAAGGACAGCAGAGTCTCGCGCAGAAGACCGTCCTCCAGCCAGGTATAACCCGCCGAGATGGTCTCCTTGCCGTTTCTCACAACCTTCAGCATCTTGGCATTGCGCAGTAGCACATCCCTGTGTGAGCCTACGTTGGTTTCCTTTGATGCAAGGGAGGCGAAGCGGCTCTTGAGCGAGGCAGGAGTCTCCTTGGAAGTGGAGGCGGATACAACCAATTCGGAACCGGCCCTCACATTGACCGTAAAGGTGCCGGGCACCAGCACATCCTCCCTACAGTCATAACCCCTGCGGTATTCGTCCGAATAAGTCTCGCCCTTATACCATACGGGATTATGGGTATAGACACTCTTGAGGGAAGTCTGGATATTGAGTGTGGGGAAGCCCTCATACAGGCAGAAAGCCGCTCCGGAAGGAAGCTCGGTGTATGCTGTATTGGCA
>JAEDMF010000214.1 GCA_016303175.1 Bacteroidales bacterium | reverse complement strand
GGGCAGAAGCCAGCTGCGGAAGGTAAGCATCTGGTCCACCAGCCAGTTCATCGCCTGTTTTTGCTTGTCCTTGTCCACATACACCCTTGCGCGGGGCTGATTGCTCTCGCCCTGAACTATATCATTGAAATATACACCTCCCAGATAGGGGAAAACGTGGTAAAGCACACGGCGGTACTGACTTGCCACATTGAAGAACTTGATTTTTATCTCCATATAGTCGTTTCCGTCCTCACGCAACCAGTTCTCCATCTGCGGTACTATGCGCTTGAGGTTGGCAATGCAGTATTCTCCGGCCTTGATGTGGTCATCGCCGAGATCCTCCGTAAGATCAGCAGGGCTGAGGTTGTAGAAAATCTGCTGGGCGCCGAACTTGTACATAGGGTCGCCTGCCTTTGCGGCTATGATTTTGTTGAGTTCCACCTTCTCCTGTTCGGGGGTAAGCTGGCCGGGGAAGAGACGATAGCCCCAATTGATGGCGTGGATATCATATACGCCCATCACGGGAGGAACCATTTTCACTCCCTTTTCGACATCACCCGGCTGGGCAATGTAGTTGTTGCGGGCGTAATCCATAATGGAAGGGGTTGTGCCGTACTTCGACGTGAAGGAAGGGCTGCGCAGGGAGTCCACGGGGAAGGAGAAGCTGGCGCCCATATTGTGCATAAGACCGAGGGTATGACCCACCTCGTGGGAAGCCACATAGCGCAGGGACTCACACATAAGCTCGTCCGGCATCTTCTTGCCACGCGCCCTTGGGTCGGCCGCGGAGGTCTGGCAGAAGCGCCAGTTGCTCACGAGCGAAATCACGTTATGATACCAGTTCACGTCGCCCACGAGTATCTCTCCGCTGCGGGGGTCCACATAACTGGGGCCGGAGGCGTTGGCAATGTCGGTGGCAATGTAGCGTATGCAGTTGTAGCGTATGTCATCAGGGTCGAAACCTGTGGAATCAGCAGGAGAAGGATAGTCCTTTGCTATTATGGCATTCTTGAAACCGGCGGCCTCGAAGGCTAACTGCCAGTCCTCGATGCCCTGTTTGACAGCTCCTCTCCATTTGTCGGGAAAAGAAGAATCAACATAGAACACTATGGGTTTCTCGGGCTCCACGAGTTCTCCTCTGAAATAGGCCTCTTCCTGTCCCTTCTTGGGCTCAAGCCTCCACCTGTGGATGAAATCCTTCTGCTCCACCCTGTCGTTGTCGGAACTGTAGAAATTATACGAAGAGTAGAAATAGCCCACCCTGTTGTCCTGCCAGCGCATCTTCATAGGAGAATCGGGCAGCAGCAGTATTGACCTTCTGACTTTTACGAAATAGTTTTCGGGTTCCGCCTTGAAGTTCATCTTGGATGAAATCTCCACATTCTCGGGAAAGGATTTCACTTCCGTAATTTTGGAAGCGTCGCTGTCGAAACTGCCGCTTTTGGATCCCATCAGATTGGAACTGTACTGCAGAGGTGTGATTATCTTCTCGTTGGAAGCGAAGAAGGAGGTCATATCCACCAGATAGACGCTGTCCTTCTTGAAAGCCTTTACCTTAAAAGATTTCAACACGGGGTCGCGGTGGTTCTTGAAAAAGGCGTGGCCTATATCATCACCGGGATTGAGCCTGCTGTCGGCAGAAACCGAATAAAAATGAACGTATGAAGTGTCGGCCTCCATACGGAACATTATCTGGTCGCCCAGCATCTGGCCCGCAGCGAAGGCGGCGTCATCGCTCGTCTCCACAAGACGGTTGGTAAGCAGATAGAGATGGCGAGTATTTTCGGGAGTAATCTCAAAATACAGCTCATCCTTGGGCGTCATATACAATTTAATCAAACCGTCATACACCTTGGCTCCCTTGATGGCCTCGGCATACTTGTCCTTCTTTTTGGAGACGGAACTTGTATCCACGGCCTCAACTTTTCCTTTCTTCTTTCCTGCCTTTTTTACCTTCCTGCTCTTGGGAGCCGCATCCAAAGTCACGGCGGCTACGCACATAAGAGTGCAGATTACAAACAAACTTTTTCTGAAATTCATTATCTTTAATTTATTGATTATTACCATTGAACCGTTAAAAATCCTTCCTGCATATACTGTTGATTTTCAAGAAATTACCTTCAATGCAATCTAACTGATCAATTGCCATCCTGTCGGGAGAATCCACCACAGCGAACTGCCACAGTACACCGGAAGAGGCGGTGGCGTCATCGTAGGTTGCGACGAAGAAATAATCCTTGAGTTTATCGG
>JAEDMF010000213.1 GCA_016303175.1 Bacteroidales bacterium | reverse complement strand
TATTGATTCGGGCTTTATCATCTGAATAAGTATGAACCCACAAATATAACTCTAGTTTCGCAGAAATCTATATAATTGTCAAGCTCACGCAATTGGACGGTAAGAGAAGTATTACAATTCTACCACTGTGCCACTCTCGTCCGTAATTCTTGCAGCATTCTTGATGACGGCGCCTGAGGCACCCTCGCGAAGGGCCTTGAGACAATTCTCGATTTTGGGAATCATCCCGTCAGCAATGGTACCGTCTGCCTTCATACGGGCAAAGGCAGCCTCATTGATTGAAGCTATGACGCTGGAAGGATCGTTCCTGTCGAGCAGAACTCCATCCAATTCAAAACAGCAAACCAGAGAGGCTCCAATGGCACTTGCAACACTGCTTGCAATGGTGTCGGCGTTAGTATTGAGCAATTGTGCGTTCCCGTCATGGTTGATGGCGCAGAAAACAGGCACGAGGCCCATATCCAATAAAGCCTTGATGAAAGGAGCATTGACAGAATCCTTGCACACGTCACCGACATAGCCGTAATCCACCTCGGTCACACCGTCCATCAGCAGTCTGGGTGGACGTTTGGACGCCCTGATGACGTTGGCATCACAACCCGACAGGCCGATGGCATTGCATCCGTACTTTTGGAGACGGGCCACGAGCGACTTGTTGCACCAGCCTGAATATGCCATAACCACGGCCTTCAGGGCATCGGCGTCCGTAACTCTGCGTCCTTCAATCTTAAGAGGCTTCTGGCCTAGGGCTTCCTGGAGTTTCGAGGCCATCACCCCACCGCCGTGGACTATGAGCTTAGGGCCGTCAAGCTTTGCGAAATCCCGGCAAAATGCATCCAGAAGTTCCTCATTTTCAATGACGTTGCCCCCAATTTTAAAAAGCCTTGTCATACTATTGCAACGCTTCAAGCATACGTTTCATCACAACCTGAATGGACACCACGCGGTTGGCGGCCTCAGGGATGACCAGGGATGTAGGAGCGTCAATCACGGAGTCGCTGACTATCATATTGCGGCGCACGGGAAGGCAGTGCATGAAATAGGCATCATTGGTGACGGCCATCTGCCTGTCTCCCACCGTCCACGACATATCCTTGGAAAGTATTTTGCCGTAATCCTGCGGACGGGTGACACCGGGACAGCTCCAATTCTTGGCATAAATGAAATCTGCGCCTTCGAAGGCCTTCATCTGGTCGTATTCCACACGGGCATTCCCAGCAAAGCGGGGGTCGAGTTCGTAACCCTCAGGGTGAGTGATGACAAAATCCACGTCGGCGGCGTTCATCCACTGGGCGAAGGAATTGGGAACGGCCTGGGGCAAAGCCTTGGGATGGGGAGCCCAGGTCAATACCACCTTGGGACGGGCTGTCTTCTTGTATTCTTCAATAGTAATAAGGTCAGCAAAGGCCTGGCAGGGATGCACGGTGGCGGATTCAAGACTGATTACAGGCTTTCCGCTGTACTGCACGAACTGATTGAGCACAGTCTCAGCATAATCAAAATCGCGGTCACAAAGCCCGGCAAAGGAACGCACAGCAATGATGTCGCAATAGCTGGCCATCACAGGTATAGCCTCCCGCAGATGCTCGCTCTTGTCGCCGTCCATAACGACTCCCATTTCCGTCTCAAGTTTCCAGCTATCCTGACCGATGTTGAGCACTATGGGATTCATACCGAGGTTGTAGGCGGCTTTCTGACTGCTGAGCCTGGTACGCAAACTGCTGTTGAAAAACACCAGCATAATGGTCTTGTCCATACCGAGATGCTTCCAAGCGAAAGGGGTCTTCTTAACCTGGGCAGCTTCCTCCAAAGCTTTTGAAAGGTCGCCTATGTCGTTGACGTCGAAAAACTTTCTCATAATACTTCTTTTAATGCTGTGATGAACTCTTCCGCCTGCTCCATGCTCAAACACAGAGGGGCAAGCAGCCTTATCATATTTGTGCCGGCCACGCCGGTGAATATATGTTTCTCATAGAGCAACTTCCTGCGGATGTGGGCGACGCTCCCGTTGAACTCAATGCCCAACATCAGACCGCGTCCGCGCACTTCCTTGATGAGCTCCGACTGGGGGATGTTCGCCTTGAGATACTCGCCCACCTTGCCGGCGTTCTCCACGAGATTTTCCCTTTCCATAATGTCAAGAGTCGCGATAGCTGCCGCCATTGCCAGATAATTACCGCCGAAGGTTGTGCCGAGCATACCCTTGACCGCGGTGAAGGCCGGGCTTACAAG
>JAEDMF010000212.1 GCA_016303175.1 Bacteroidales bacterium | reverse complement strand
AAAAAATTTATCCGTGCAAAAATAACATTTTTCACGGATTAAAACGCAGAAATCGTTACAGGGCCAGAGACTTCAAAACCTCGGCGATAACTTTCTCCGTCTGCTCGCTTGCGGGAACCAGAGGGAGGCGCAGCTCGTTCCTGATGAGGCCCATCTGACTCAGGGCCGCCTTGGCAGGAATGGGATTGCTCTCCACAAAGCAGGCCTTGAACAGGGGCGAGAGCTTGTGGTGCAACTTGCGGGCCTGGCTGAAATCTCCGTTGAGACACAGATGGGCTAGCCTTGCCATATCCATAGGCACGACGTTGGAAGCTACGCTGATTATTCCGGATGCTCCGGCCGCCATAAAAGGAAGCGTCAACATATCGTCACCGCTGAGCACGCTGAAATCCTCCGGAGCCTCGCGCAGTATGGCGCTGGCCTGGGCAAATGAGCCCGATGCCTCCTTGACAGCCACTACGTTGGGACAATCCTTCGCCAGACGTATTACGGTGTCGCTCTGCATATTGGCGCCTGTGCGTCCGGGCACATTATAAAGTATTATGGGCTTGGAAGTGGACTCAGCCACTGCCCTGAAATACCGGTACATACCCTCCTGGGTAGGCTTGTTGTAATAAGGCACAACTATTAGGAAGGCATCGGGTCCATAAGGTTCCAACTCACGCATGGAAGCCAAAGTACCTTCCAGAGAGTTTGTGCCTCCGCCTACAATCACAGGGCGTCCCTGACACTCCTGTTTGGAAATCCGGAGTATCTCTATCCTTTCCTCAAGGCTCAGGCAGGGAGTCTCACCCGTCGTACCAAGGGGAACCAGAAAATCTATACCACATTTGATCTGGCGCTTTACCAGACTACGGAAGGCCTCATAATCCACCGCTCCGTCGCGGAAAGGAGTAATGAGGGCTGTACCACAACCTTTCAATTCAAGCTTTGCCATATATCAGAAAATCAATTCTTTGAATTCGTGTACGCCGCTCAGGCCCTCGGTCATCACGGCTGCCTGCACTGCTCCCTGCGCAAACCCTTTGCGGGAGAAAGCCTCGTGCCGTATTTCTATCTTATCGCAACTTCCCTTAAGGGTAAGTTCGTGGATGCCGGGCACCTCACCCTCGCGTACACTCCTGATGGGGACCTCCACTCCCATCTGCTCCCCTACTATCGCAGCCATAGTTGCAGCGGTACCGGACGGAGCGTCCAATTTATGAATATGGTGCACCTCCACTATGGACGGCTCGTAACCGAGCCCGGCGAGCTTCTTTGATGCCAACTCGGCCAAAGCGAAGGTCACGTTAACTCCAATGCTGAAGTTGGAGGCATAAATCATAGGAGTGCCTTCCTTCTCGAAACACTCCTTTACCTGAGAGAAAATGTCATTCCATCCCGTTGTACCGACAACCACAGCCTTGAACTTGCGCGCAAGGGCAGGATAATTGGCCCGGAAAGCGTCCGGAAAAGTAAAATCGATGCAGACACTGTCCTTAGCTATGCTGTCATCGAAGTTGACTATGTCCTCCGAGGCTCCGGCACACTCTATGCCTCTTTCGCGGAGTACCTCCTCCACCATATGGCCCATCTTGCCATATCCGCTTATAACTACCTTCATATTCTGCAAATACAGTTCAATTTCCTGCCGCGCCTAGAACAACGTGGGCTGATTCTCGTCCAGTCCCTTCAACACCCTCTCCATAATGGCCTCCCTGCACACCGAAGTCCGGCTCACGCCCTTGAGCAATTTATAATAACGGTTCAATGCATCCAGCTCTCTGTCGTTGAGATAAACTGCCACCCTGTTACGGCGCACTAGTTTTTCCTGTTCCCGGCTTCGGAAATCAGGGCTGAGTGTGTGTGGATTGGGACGTTTCATATTTCTGTAGGCATTATGGCATTTTACAACTCTGCAGGGAGTTACTTTTCCGCTGGAGCCTTGCGTTCCGCCGGGGCCTTGTTCTCTGTGGGGGTCTTGCAGTTCATTATGGTCATCGCCTTGCCAATACCTTGGGTGACGAACAATTTTACGCCTTGAATCACCTTGGGGGCTATCTCGTTCTCCATAGAAGCAAGTTCCTCCTGCGAAAGCCTGCCCAACACAAAATCTATCTGGGCTCCTCTGGCATAGTCATTTCCTATACCCATACGTACGCGGGCATAGGAAGACGAGCCCACAAGTTCCTCAATGTTTTTCAGGCCATTGTGACCGCCAGCGCTTCCGCTCGGGCGCATCCTCACCGTACCGAAGGGCAGGTTCAAGTCGTCGCACAGGACAACCACCCTCTCAAGGGGAATTTTCT
>JAEDMF010000211.1 GCA_016303175.1 Bacteroidales bacterium | reverse complement strand
AAACTATACCAATGCCCTGAATCTTGATATGGGACATTGTGGCTATGGCTATTGCAAATGGCATAACATATGCGTACCTTTGTCGTTCTGGACATACATGAATGTGAATGAACAGACCAACTGGTTGATTGTCAAATAAGTGTTATGAACATTACTGAAAACAGAGAAAAGAAGATACAAAGCGTTACCATATGGGGAGCCTTAGCCAATTTGCTCCTTTCGGTGGGAAAACTGATTGCCGGTTTCATTGGACATAGTGGCGCCATGCTGGCAGATGCCGTTCATTCGCTCTCAGATCTAGTGAGCGATTTTGTGCTTTTGATAATGGTAAAAGTCGCGTCCAAAGGAGTGGACAAGGGCCATGATTATGGGCACGGCAAGTTCGAAACCTTGGCCACGGCTATCATTTCATTGCTGCTTATTGTGGCTGGAGCCAAGCTACTCGGCGGCGGAGTTGAAAACATAAAGGATGTGATAGAAGGAGAGCCCATACAGAGTCCGGGCAAAATCGCTTTGTGGGCTGCTCTCATTTCCATAGCAGTCAAGGAAATACTTTATCAATGGACGGCAGCAGTAGGCAAGAGGCTCAACAGTCCCGCCATGATTTCCAATGCATGGCACCACAGGACTGATGCCCTTTCTTCCATCGCTTCTGCCCTGGGCATAGGCATGGCTGTTTTCTTCGGAGGAAAGTGGGCTATATTGGATCCCCTGGTTTGCTGCGGCATAAGCATATTCATTTTCTACGTGGCAGTCAAGATGGCTATGCCTGCGCTTGGGGAGCTCACTGAGGCTTCCTTGCCTGAGGATATGCGGAAAAACATACTTTCCATACTTTCTGCCGTGGAGGGAGTGCGCAGCGTCCATGCTCTCAAGACGCGAAAAATTGGCCCTGGCATAAGCGTAGAATGCCATCTGGTGGTGGACCCTCAGATGTCTGTCGCTGAGGCCCATGGCATAACAGAGGCTGGAGAAGCAGCTCTGCGCCAGGTATATGGGCCTGAAACCCAGATAAGTATACACGTAGAGCCTTCCGAAGACGCAAAATAGCTTTTCTTACGGAAGGCCCCTTTTTATGTCATCCCGCCTCAGTCTGCGTAATGGATTGAGCTGACAGTATTACTCTTTCTCGTCAGGTGCGTAGAGGAAGTCGACAAGCGGAGTGTCGTATGGGAAATAGTCTTCCTCGTTGAAGAATCGTTTGAGTTCTATAGCTGCATTCTCAAGAGAGTCAGAGGTGTGGATGATGTTCTCCTGTCCGCTCATAGAGTAGTCTCCACGAATGGTGCCCGGAACTGCCTTGCGTCCGTTTGTGGCTCCTGTCATTGCGCGTACCACTTCAACTGCATCTTTGCCTTCCCAGCAGGTGAGAATGACAGGAGCAGCCATCATTGCTCTCTCCAGCCAAGGATAGAATGGACGCTGGAGAAGGTGGGCATAGTGCTCGGCGCATTTTTCTTTTGTCATCCTGTACATCTTGCAGGCCACCATTTTGAGCCCTTTTTTCTCGAAGCGGCTGATCACTTCTCCGGCCAGTCCTCTCTGCAGAGCTCCCGGCTTGATGATTACTAATGTTCTTTCCATCGTGTATATAAATTGTTAGTTAAGTGTTTGACTATATATCTTTTTGAAATTTCGGAAATTTTACTGAAAGAACCAAGCTTATATTACTTTTTGATGGCGAAATTTGCTATTTTTGTAAAAAATTGACAGTATAATGAAAGGAATCGTTCTTGCAGGCGGAAGCGGCACCAGGCTTTATCCCATTACCAAAGGCATAAGCAAGCAGCTCATGCCCATATATGACAAGCCCATGGTTTATTATCCCATCAGCGTACTCATGCTGGCAGGGATAAGGGATATACTCATAATCAGCACACCTCATGACCTTCCGGGTTTCAAACGCCTGCTCGGAGACGGTTCCGACTACGGAGTACGTTTTTCCTATGCTGAACAGCCTTCTCCTGACGGTCTTGCTCAGGCTTTTACCATAGGTGCAGAGTTCGTCGCAGACGACAGCGTGTGCCTCGTTCTCGGCGACAACATTTTCCACGGTGCCGGCTTCACCCCTATGCTTAAGGAGGCGGTGAGGACAGCCGAAGAGGATGGAAAGGCCACAGTGTTCGGGTATTGGGTAAGCGACCCTGAGCGTTATGGCGTCGCAGAGTTCGACCATGAGGGCAACTGTATCTCCATAGAAGAGAAACCCCTTCATCCAAAGAGCAATTATGCCGTTGTCGGCCTGTATTTCTACCCTAACAAGGTGGTGGATCTAGCTCACCGCATCAAGCCTTCGGCC
>JAEDMF010000210.1 GCA_016303175.1 Bacteroidales bacterium | reverse complement strand
GCCTGGGTGCAGAAGGAGCAGATGGAGCATATTGACGAAATCGTCAAGGCTGCGACAGATATGGTGGAAAGGGTTGGGATTTTCTTTCGTGCGAATGAGAAGATTGAAGGTAAGCTTGAGGGCCTGCTGAAGGATTTCCGGGAGAATACAAACAGGCTTGTCAATGGAAACCAGAGCATAATGAAAGCCGCCCAGCGTGCAATCAGTCACGGAATCAAGGCGCCTGCCGGCAAGAATGCACTGCCTTTGGGCGACCTGGGTCCTGACTTGGGCGAACAGTCCTGAAACAAGTACTGCCAACAGACCGATTTTTTTATTACATTTGTGCAAAAATAGCATTAGAACATTTATGAGCACTATTACAACAAGATTTGCGGGACTTGAGCTCAAGTCTCCTGTAATTGTGGGAAGCAGCAGCAAGACCGCATCTGTAGCCAATCTGGTGGAATATGAGAAGGCCGGGGCCGGGGCGGTTGTCCTCAAGTCTCTCTTTGAAGAGAGCATCACTATGGAGATTGCCGCCAACGACACTGACATACATCCGGAAGCCTATGACTATCTTGCTGGATACATCAGCGAGGAAGTCGTTTCCAACTATCTGGGACTTATCCGTGAGGCAAAGAAGGCACTTTCAATCCCTGTGATTGCCTCTATTGCCTGCCATACTGACGGCAAATGGGAGGAGTTCGCCAAAAGGATTGAGGAAGCCGGGGCCGATGCCATTGAACTCAATATCATGAGCCTTTGCACTGCCCGCAACTATACGGCAGGCTCTTTCGAGAAGATGAATGCCGACATCATAGCCAATGTCTCGGGGAAGGTGGGTATCCCGGTCATCGCAAAAATCGGCTCGAATCTCACCAATCCTGTGGATTTGTGCGACAGGCTTCTGGCTGTCGGAGCCAAGGGCGTAGTGCTGTTCAACCGGTTCTATCCGACTGACATTGACATTGACAGGATGGAATTCTCCACCGGAAATCCGTTCACCTCTTCTGCCGACCTTTCGTTGCAGCTGAGATGGGCCGGAATCGTCTCATCTGCAGTTTCCCGCCTTCCGCTTGCCGTATCAGGCGGAGTTGATTCATGGAAGGGCATAGTGAAATCCATCCTGAGCGGAGCATCTGCCGTGGAGGTGGCCAGTTCAATTATCCGCGAGGGAGCATCCTGGATAACTGCTGCCAACGAAGGCCTTGCTGCATGGCAGGAATCCAAGGGCTTTGCATCCATTGCCGACTACAAGGGGAAAATGAACGCCTCTGACCCTGACAATGCAGAGAAATTGGCGAGGACCCAGTTCATAAAGAATTTCAGCCAGGTTCATTGACGGATTATCCTTCAATGTTTCCGTTTGGATATTATACTTTTGCTGCCCGGTTCAAATTTTTGGCCGGGCCGCATTTTTTATTCCCTTATCCGTGAGTCAATGATGATGGTTACAGGTCCGTCATTGATGAGGGCGACCTTCATATCGGCCCCGAAAACGCCTCGGCCGACTGGCTTTCCGATGGCGGCGGAGAGTTTGGCGCAATATGATTCGTAGAGAGGGATTGCAAGGTCGTGGCCTGCAGCGCGGATGTAGGACGGGCGGTTGCCCTTTCGGGTGGAGGCTGTCAGGGTGAACTGTGACACTGCGAGGATCTCCCCGCCTATATCATTGACACTCAGGTTCATTACCCCTTTGGTATCATCGAATATCCGCATTGCCGCAGTTTTGCCGACCAGCCAGTCAACGTCAGCTTCCGTATCTCCCTGCTCCACGCCCACAAGCACGAGCAGACCCTTGCCGATGGACGAGACACAAGTTCCGTCTATTGTTACCGATGCTTCAAGGCATCTCTGAATTACTAGTCTCATATTGCAAAAGTAGTGATTTTTTTACGGATTATCAGTAATTCGTACAGGGCATCTTATTGCACATTAGCGGCATGCCCGGCTTCCATGTTTGTCATTCCCGACCACATGGCGTCATCTTCAGCTGACCTGGGACCTTCTCGCAACGCACCATCCACGCTAAAGCCCCGTATCGTGGATGGTGCGGTCCAAAACAGTGGCACCCTCCACGCTAAAGCCCCGTATCGTGGAGGGTACACGTATTCAGAGCGCACCCTCCACGCTCGGACACCTAATCGTGGATGGTGCCGTTAAGGATATTGCAGTGCCGCTCTGGATACTTAGCTTTCCTTGATATAAGGACTGAACGGGTATGGTACAGTTTCTTATGACTTCCTTGATTCTTGGCTTCTGTATTATGTAATCTTCAAAAAATAACCAGCATCATCTTATGCATATCTTTCCGGTCCA
>JAEDMF010000209.1 GCA_016303175.1 Bacteroidales bacterium | reverse complement strand
ATGACTCACTGATGATATATCTGAATTATGGCGGTCTTCCTGGTCTCCGCCAGATCGGATTGGATAGTGACGAGCATGTATGGGCCTATCTCTCAAGTGTTTTCAACACGATAATGCTTAAGGATATTATTGAACATCATGACATACGTAATGTTCCTTTCTTGAATAATCTGATTGCATTCTACGCTGACACTACTGGTAAACTGACTTCTGCCAACAGTATATCCAAGTATATGAAATCGCAGGGTAAAAACATATCAAGCAACTTGGTGTTGCTCTATAGAAGTTTTTACCAGGAGGCATATCTGCTGAATGCAGTTTCACGCTACGATATTCACGGGAAGAGGATTCTGGAATCCAATGAAAAGATCTATTGGGATGATCTGGGCCTTCGCAACCTCAAAGCCGAAGGCGGTATTGATTCATACATAGAAAAGGTTATCGAAAATGCCGTATACAAGCATCTGTGTTTTCTAGGATATAAGGTGCAAGTCGGTGTTCTTGGAGCCGGTGAGGTAGATTTCGTATGCACAAAACCGGGCGAAACTGCGTATGTACAGGTTACATATCTGATGGGTGAACAGGCTACAAGAAACAGAGAGTTTGGACCATTAGAAAAGATTCGTGACAATCATCCGAAATATGTGATCAGTGCTACTCCGCTCTTGACCTCCAGAGATGAGAATGGCATAAAGCATATTTCCTTGAGAGAGTTTCTCACCAGGGGGCTATAAAACATGAAGAAACAATATTTATTATGAGACATATTGATACAAAAAAAATGCCTCCTAGATATCTAGAAGGCATTTTTTAGAGGTGCGTAGCGGAATCGAACCACTGTAGCAGGTTTTGCAGACCTGTGCCTAGCCACTCGGCCAACGCACCTTTTGGATTAGGACTGCAAAATTAAGAATTATTTTCTTTCCTGCAAAATTATTTTCTGATATCCGCAATAATGTCAAGAGCCTCACGGCAGAGTTTGGTGATTACCTGCCAGTCCTTGGAGGCGACGGCTTCCTTTGGGAAAAGGTTGCTGCCCATCCCCACGCAGGTCACTCCTGCCTTGAACCAGCCCTCGAGATTCTCACGGGTAGGCTTCACTCCGCCCGTCACCATAATTTTACTCCAAGGCATAGGGGCACGGAGGCCTTTTACGAATGCGGGGCCGAGGACATCGCCGGGGAAGACCTTGCAGAGGTCACAACCAAGTTCCTGAGCCTTTCCCACCTCGGACACTGTGCCGCAACCGGGGCAATAAGGAACAAGACGACGGTTGCATACGGGAGCAATGTCGGGATTGAAAAGCGGTCCTACCACGAAATTGGCGCCGAGTTGCAGATAGAGCGCTGCCGTAGCCGGATCAACGACGGAGCCAACGCCCAGAATCATACCGGGAAGTTCAGCATTGGCATATTTTACAAGTTCGCCGAACACCTCATGGGCAAAGTCTCCCCTGTTGGTGAATTCAAAAGCCCTTACGCCGCCTTCATAGCAAGCCTTTACTACGGCCTTTGAGACTTCAATGTCGGAGTTGTAGAACACCGGAACCATACCGGTGCTCTCAACTGCGGCCAAAACTTGTTGTTTAGTGTATTTTGCCATAATTACTACCTCATATCAATGTAACGAATTTCATCCTTGTCAGCATAGTTGAGATTCTCTCCGGCCATACCCCAGATGAAAGTATAATTGCGTGTGCCTGCAGCGGCGTGGATGGACCACTCGGGAGAAGTCACAGCCTGCTCGTTGTGCAGCCAAATAAGGCGCTCCTGCTGGGGCTCACCCATAAGATGGCAGATTGCATTGCCCTCAGCCACATTGAAATAGAAATAAGCCTCCATACGGCGGGTGTGGGTATGGGCGGGCATTGTGTTCCAAACGGAGCCGGGCATAAGCTCGGTCAGACCCATCTGGAGCTGGTTCGTACCGCCGCCTTTCACACGGCTCAGAACAGGCCATACGATGAGCTGGTTAACAACGCGGTCGTTGGAATCCTCCATCTTTCCGTAGCGGTCGGAGATTGCGAAGGCATATTTCTTGGGGTCGGCCTTTTTGTCGGTTGTGATAATCTGGGTCACATACTCCTTGTATGCAGGGGCGGAATTCAGGTAGAACTTAGCAGGGTTTGCGGGGTCAACGCTGCGGAAGGTCACTTCCTTTTTGCCGCAACCAACATAAAGCGCCTCCTTGAACTTGAGAGGGTACTCCTTGCCGTCCACGGTCACGATGCCGTCGCCGGCAATGTTGATTACACCGAGCTCCCTGCGGTCAAGGAAGTGCTCTGCCTTGAGTTCGTGGAAGGTCTCGAGGACAA
>JAEDMF010000047.1 GCA_016303175.1 Bacteroidales bacterium | reverse complement strand
GCCGATGACGTCAAAGCCCTCCAGGCCCGTGCACTCGGCAAAAAGCCGGCCGATGTGGATTTGTCATATAGCAACAGTGAGGAGCTGGAGAAGTTGATAGAACAGGAAAGGATAAAAGAGTTGTGCTTCGAAGGTCACCGCTTCATGGACATTGCCCGCCGGCATAAAAGTGTCGAGCGTCCCTCAGACAATACATCCGAAGTCAAGACACTCTCCTATCCGGACTACAGATTTATCCTGCAAATTCCATCCGTGGAAATCGAAGCCAACCCGAATATGCAGCAGAACCCCACAATCAACTGAAAACAGTATCGCAAATGAAAAAATATCTGACATTATTCCTCATCATACTGCCCATCTTTTGCTCGTGCAACAAATTCAAGGAATTCAAAGACTACTTCATTGCATTCGACGTAGCTGCAAGCGACGCCACCCGGATAGATTGTGAGGGAAGGCTTGAGTGCAACTATGTGGTACATCTGGCCTCCACTACCCCCAGGAAACCGATTATAGTACAATATAGCATAATCCCCGGAGACGGCCTCGTGGAGGGCATTGATTATGAACTTGCCACGCAAAAAAAGACGGTGGAATTTTTTCCGGGAGTTTTTAATAAATCAATAAAAATCAAGTGGCTGCCCAATCCCATTGACGCCGCCAAAGACAACACTCTGACAATAAGGCTGGAATCCAGCAATTCAGACATAAATCTCGGTTTTCCCGGACCAGATGAATTGAACAGAACAATCATAATTACAAAATATATCAACTAAACTAATTCATTTATGAAAAAAAATCTTTTAGCATTTTTTGCTCTGGCTTCCGCAATGTTTGCCGGCTGCAAACCCGAGGGAAATCAACCATTGACCTCAGTTTATTTATCAAGCTTCTCCATTCTGAAAGAAGACAATAAACTCATTGACAAAGATTACACCTTCTCAAACCTCGACAGGACTTCCACCATCAACATCACCTTGTCCAACACAGTAAATCCCGATGCTCTCGAATCGATCGTCTTCCGCTATTCAACATCACCCGAGGATGCGATTGTAAGTGTTGAGGAAACTGTTCTCGACAATGCAATTGACACTCTTTCTTTTGTGGAACCCGTAGAATTGCGTCTTTCTGCCGGTGAAGATTTGTGGGCATATACCGTAAACATCAAAATAGCCGAAAGTGCAAAATGGGCAGTTGTGGCCACGACACCAATAACGGATACACTTTACAGAACTCCTACCGTGGCCTACGACCAGTCTGCCGACAAATTCATCATTATGGATGCTTTAAGGAGCAAAACCGGCAACAACTACCCTGTTTATTATGAATTCAGCGGAAACAGTTTTTCAGAAATCAAAGTCATATCCGAAGTAGTAGGTACAGGCGGACACGCTGTTGATGTTCTTAACGGTGTTCCTTACTTTGCATACACAGATGCATCTGCTGCGACCAAAAACAGGGTGACCGTTGCAAAAGTTGAAAACGGCAAAACCACTCTTATCGGAGAGCAGGGTGCCATTGCAAAAGTTGTTACTTCTTGTCCCGCAGGTCTGATTGCAGAATCAAACAAAAGCATCTGGTACGCATCTACAGCAAATGAAGCCTATGACGGGACCAAAAAAAGATTGCTCAACCTCGCCAAGTATGACGGCACTGTCTGGAAAAACGCCACTGCCATTGAGGGACGCGCAAGCGATGCATACGGCTATAGCGAATATATCAAGAAAGTGGGAAATGTCACTTACCTGCTTGTATGCAACCAGAATAAATTCAGCACCTCAATATACAAATTGGAAAACGGAACTTGGTCAACGGTATATGAAAGCCTTGTTCCGGAAGTGCCTGAAAAAATTACTCCCAGCACTAGCACCATTGGCTTCCTTCAACATTTTGCCGTAGCAGCAGACGGTACAATTTATCTCTGCGCACAAGTTCAGAATGAAGAGAGCCAATTCAACCTGTGCATACAGAAGTATAATGCTGCTGATAAAAAACTTGAGCTGGTTTCCTGGATTCCCCAAAGCTCTTCCGCTAAGGGAGGCATTTTCCCTTATATGGAACTTGACAACAACGGCAATCCCATTGTCGTATTCCAGGGCAGCAATGATACAAGATGTTTCGCCGCAACTGTAAACAACGACACCAAAGCTTTCGAGGTTAACCCCGTACATAACCATGAATCTGACGACCTGCCTAAAGTCATTGTAGACAAACACGGAACTCCTTATATATTCCTTCTGGATCAGAACGAAAACCGCATTGTTGTTTGCAAGCCTCTCTAATCCGGAACATAACTAAAAAGTCAGCCAAATTGAGGATTGTTTCTCAAATTTGGCTGACTTTTTTTGTGGGGATGAAGGGTATCAGAAATCGCAGTTGTCGGGGTTGTAGCAGCGGCCGCCGCAGTTGGACATTGCTGAGATGGTGGCAAGTTCTTCGGAGCTGAGCACCAGTGTTTCTGCTGCAAGGTTCTCGGCTATGCGAGAGGGAGTTACAGACTTGCACAGAGGCACGATGCCCTGGGCAAGCACCCAGCTGAGGATTACCTGGGCCGTAGAGCAAGAATGGGCTGCGGCAATCTCGCCAAGGGTCTTGTCGGAGAGTATGTCCCCCTTGATGAGAGGAGCCCAAGCCTCAACCAATATGTTTCTCTCGCGGCAGTAGTCGGTGCAATCCTTCTGGAGCCAGCCGGGATGAAATTCTATCTGATTGACCATAGGTACAATGCGGGCTGTCTTTAGCAGTTCGTTCAGATGGCGGGGCATAAAATTGCTCACGCCTATGGATTTGATGAGCCCCTTGTCATACAACTCCTCAAAGGCCCTCCACGTACCTGCGTTCAATTCCTTCCAGTCATCGTGAAAGAAGGGTGAAGCGGGCCAATGGATGAGATACAGGTCGATGTAATCCATTCCCAGAGCCTCCAGAGACCTGTCAAAGGCTCTCAGCGTGCTTTCATAACCGCGGTCGCGTCCTTGGAGTTTGGTGGTGATGAAGAGTTCTTCGCGGGGTACGCCACTTTCGCGCACAGCCTGACCGACCTCTTTCTCATTGCCATATATGGTGGCAGTGTCGATATGCCTCCAGCCGGACTCTATCGCGCACTTCACAGATGCGACCGTATCTTCCGGCGCCATACGATAAGTACCGAATCCCATTGCAGGAATGCGGTAACCGTTATTCAATTCAAAATTTTTCATTGCTCCACAAAGTTACTTATATTTAATGAAATACAAAATCACTCGGAGGGAGTCTGGGTTATGGTGAGGACGGATTCGGTCACTTCTGCCCAGTCGTTCTCGTAATAAAGGGAGAGGGTGAATTTGCGGCTGTCCATGGAAGAGGAAGGAGCAAGTTCGAAGCTAAGGATGTTATTTTCGAAGGAAATTATAGACAGGCGGCTGTCGCTGACCCTGACGGAGAGTTCCGCACAGGGCAGGTTGGATGCGAAGGCAATACTCCTGCGACCGCCGGAAGCCGGTATTTCGAGCTTATCTTGCTGCAACTGCACAAAGGGAAGGTAGCGTCCCTGCTGGCGTATGCTCACGGTATCCCGGCGCTCCGCAAAGGACAGTTCCACCCTTGCCTCTCTTGCGAAACCGTTGTTGGCGTAGCAGTCAAATTCCACGATGGGACCGCCTGCACGGGTGATTTTGAGCCATTCGGAGCCCTTGACCACAGCGGTATTGTAGGCCACGTTGGAAATCACCTCGAAACTGCCGCCCACGACAGCATCAGCCTCCAGAGAGACAATCTCGGGTTTGCCTCCAAGTTCGACTACAGGCCTGATATCAGTGTAATTGCAGGAAGGGAATAGCAGTGCCGCGGCGAAAAACAAGATGGAAAGAACTGAATTTTTCATAATCCGCATTCATTATATTCTTTATTGTCCAAGGCCCCGCCGGAATAGGTAATCTGTTCGTCCGGTATGGGAAAATAGCGGTGGCAGGGCTTCAGATTACGCATCATTATGGTATTGTTCTCGCCGCTTTCCATATAATTGTCTGCTGAGTTGACCGGGCCGGCGTTGTATTTGAGCACATAATCATACCACACGCCCCAACGCACCAAATCAGCCTTGCGTTGACATTCCCCAAACAACTCCCTTCCGGACTCATCCCTGACCATAGCCATAAGAGCGTCCACCGTGAAATCCCCCGGATTAATGGCCTCGAGACCCGCCCTTCTGCGCACTTCGTTGAGATAGGCGCAAGCCTTGACCTTGTCTCCCTTCATAGTCCAGCATTCAGCCAGGCTCAGCATAACTCCCGCATAACGGAAGAAGCGGTAGCTGTTGGAATCCTTCGTGTAACGCATTCCAAAGCACCAGAATTTGTTGCCCAGATAGGGACGCGAATAGGACTTCAGACCGTTGAACATACGGAAAGCCGGCTGAGCAACCGACATGTCCTCGGACGGGTCATAACCCTCCCATCCCCAGGCCATATAGCCCCCGGAATCCTCAATTTTGTTGCCCAGCACATCGTAACGAGCCATACGTCTGTCGGTGGAAGTGTAGGGCATAAGGTATTTGAAAAAGCGGTAGGTTGGACGTGCGGGCGTACGGGTGCGGGCATAAGGGCCCAACTCGGGAATGCGTATGCCCTGATAGATGTCGGAATCGGCGGAAAGGTCGGAATTTTCATCTTCCTCCTCATCCATTCCGGAATCGTCGTCCTCTACGGAGGAGTCAGCTCCTTCGCTCGTGCTGACCTGCCTTACGGGAGTGCAGATGGACGCAAGCGCGCCAGTAACAATCAGCCCGTACTCCGTACTCGTATTGGCTATTTCCAATATGCTCTCGTCGATGTAACGACGGCCAAAAGGCAAATCGGACAGAGGATACTGTGCCAAGGCTCCCTCCGGTTTGCCAGCACCTTGACCATATATTTCCTCGAGCACGCCGAAATATTTTATGGCATCAGACCATCTTTCCTCCCAGAGGCACATCTTGCCGGCAAGCATCAGACCGACGGCCGCGCCTATGCGGTAACGCTGCTGATTGTCCTCATCATTGGTACGCTTGAAATCCAGGGACTTGCACTGAAGCAGATGATAGTCCAGTTCCTCTATCAGAGTGGTTCTGGTCTTCGACGCCGACATTCGCGGCAGACGGGCTATGCTGTCATTGTTCTTCCAAGTCACCTCCTCTTCATAGAAGGGAACGTCGCCGAAATTGATGGTGAGCAGGTAATAGAAGAGGCTCCTGAGCACCACTGCCTCCGCAAGCAGAGGCTGCTTTTCTTCCTCGGAAAAGTCTGCCCTGAGTATGGCGGCCTCAACTGAATTTGCCCTCATTATGCCGTTGTAGGCCTGCTGCCATAGGGTGGCTCCGAACTGGGGCTGGGCGGGAGTAATCTGTAACGTGGCTTCCTTCTGGTCAACCGCCCTGAGTACCATAAGGTCACTCTGGCACTCGCTCGTGGTGAAGTACTTGGAATTGTTCAATATGGCCCGCACGTTGGTGTAGCAGGCATTCAGGCCCGTGAGGCACTCCTGAGGAGTCTTGTAATAGCTGTCCATCGTGGACTCGGACAAGATCCTCTCCTTGAGAGAGCAGGAAGCGCACAGCAGGGACAGACTGCACAAAGCTATGATTTTGAAAACTTTCATTCTAATACCTGAGCTTGAGTGAGAACATATAAGTACGAGGCAAGGGATAAGCCGAATTGTCTATTCGGGCTATGGTCTTGGAAGAGCTGACCTCGGGGTCGTATCCGTTGTAGGAGGCGAGCAGCCAAAGGTTTTCGCCGTACAAATTCAGAGACAGGCTGCGCAGCCATTTCACCTTACCCGCGAAATCAAAGGTGTAACCCAGACTCAAGGTCTTGAGCCTCAAGAAAGAAGAGTCGTGGACAAACCTGCTGTTGGTCACGCTGCCCGGGGAATAGGCCGAAGGCAGGTCGGAATCGGGGTTTTCCGGCGTCCATCCGTCCAGCATATAACGATACTTGTTGCTGTTAGTCTGGGAAGAGCCCAAATATACCTCTGCAATATTGTAAATCTTGCCTCCGGCGGAGAAGGTGAAATACAGTCCCAAGTCGAATTTGCCTATTTTAAACGTGTTGTTGAAACCGCCTTGGATAACGGGGTCGGTACTGCCCAGATAAACCAAATCCTCGCGGTTCATTATGCCGTCGTGGTTGCGGTCTGCAAACTTTTCATAACCGTCGGCATCCTGGACCGAGACATAGGCCCGGGTGTACTTGTTGTTCTCCCTTTCGGTGCTGTTGTGCCATACTCCGCAGCTCTGGAAGCCCCAGAGGGCGTTTACGGGATAACCTTTCATATAGCCGAAAGCCATCTGTCCGTCTATAGTGAAGGTGGGCACATATTCATAGTCCACACCCAGATCGGTCACTACGGAAGTGCTGTGGCTCAGGGTGAGGGTGGTCTGCCAGTCGAAGTTGCGCAATGAGATGTTGTGGGACGTGATGCTCAGCTCGGCTCCCCAGCCTGCCGTACTGCCCATATTGGTCATACGCGTGGTGAATCCTGTATGGGAGGCATTCTGCATAAGCAACAGGAGGTCAGTGGTGCGGGAAAGATAGGCATCGGCGGTGACACTTATCCTGTTGTTGAGTATGCCTATGTCCACACCTATATTATATTGGTCTGTCTTCTCCCAAGTCAGAGAGGGGTTCTCCAGACGCAGGGGCCAATAGGCAAGTTGCTGGTTGTCACCGAAAAGCCAGGTTGAATTGCCGCTGTCCAGCACGGATTGCGAGGCGTATGCCGGGATGGAATCATTGCCGCTGCGACCGGCGCTGAGGCGTATGGAAAGCTCATTCAGGGCCGAGGCCTTGACATTCAGCATCCATGGCTCGTTTATCAGGCTCCATTTGAAGGCGAAAGCCGGGAAGAAGGCCCATTTGTGGCCCTCGGCAAAGTTGGAGGAGGCATCTGCACGGGCAGTCGCAGTAAAATGGTAACGGCCCATAAGAGTGTACATCGCCCTGCCCAGCACGGAAAGGCGCTGGATGGAGCTGCGGGACGTATCCTCCGTCAGATTGCGCTTGTCCAGAAGCGCCGACATATTTTCAGCCCCGACGCTGTCGTCAAGATAGCCCACACCCTTGGTATAACGCCGGGAAACGTCAGTGCGTTGGGAAGTGAAACCACCCGTCAGGGACAGGCTGTGCACAGAATTGAAGGTCTTCTTCCAGCTGACTGTAGTCTCGCTCAGCAGCATATCCGTCTTCTGTAAATCGCGGGTGGCAGTGCCGCCGGTCTTGTTCACCGCCGCAACCGCCAATGTGGAAGGCGAATATACAAAGGAGTCATTGCTTGTCATCCTCCAGGAAAAGAGGGTTTTAATGCTCAAGCCGGCCACTGGCAGGAACTCCACCCAGGGTATGACGTTGAAGTGGGTGATGTCGGTATAGTTGGTCACACTGCGGGCTGCTATCCAGGGACTGTTGAAGGCCGCTCCCCCGTTGGCCGCATCCGCATACCTTGTCCAAGTGTCCTCCAGGCCGCAAAGAGGGCTCAAGGTGGCTGCTGTCCCGTAAGAGGCGCCCGCCATTTTGATATTGCTCTTGTCGGCGTGCCTGAAGGCAAAATTGGCATTCGCTCCGATTTTCATCCACTTGAAAGGCTTTATGTCTGCCTTGAAATTGAAATTGTAACGTCTGGCGTCGGTACCTATTATGATGCCGCTGATGCCGTCATAGCCTCCTGACATGAAGAAATGACTGTTGGAATTGCCCCTGAAGATGTTGAGCTGGTATTTCTGGGTGGGAGCAAGTCTGGTGAGAGCCTGCTGCCAGTCAGTGCCTTCTCCCAAGGCGGAAGGGTCGGGGAAGGGAGGCTCCTGATTGGGATAGGCTATGCGCCTTGCCATATTCCGGTAAGTCGCGAACTCCGCGGCATTCAAAACATCGAGTTTCCGGGGCAGGTGGGAAAGAGCTGCGCTCGCCGTCAGGGAAACGTGGAAGGCAGAGCCGGTATCTCCCTTGGTAGTGACGAGTATCACGCCGTTTGCGCCTCTGGAGCCGTAAATGGCTGTGGATGAGGCATCTTTCAGAACGGTGACACTTTTGATGATGTCAGGACTGAGGTCACCAAGGTCGGACACCGCATCCATCACTCCGTCAACCACTATCAAAGGCTCATTGCCAGCATTGATGCTGCGGCTGCCGCGTATCCTTATGTTGGAGGACTCGCCCGGCTGGCCGCCCGAGCTGATTACCTCCACACCGGCTATGCGTCCGGCGAGAGCTTCATCCACATTCATCAAGGCTGCCGACTGCAACTTGTCCATCTCCACCACGGCCACGGCCCCGGTAAGGTCCTTCTTCTTTGCCGTACCGTAGCCTATCACCACGGTTTCATCCAGCACTTTATTGTCCGGCACGAGTATCACCTTTATGTCCTGACGGGCCTCCACGGGAATTCTCTGCTCAACATACCCGAGACAACTTACTACGAGGGTGGCATAACTGTCCGCTTCTATGCTGAATTTGCCGGCTGCGTCCACCACCGTGCCCTTGTCTGTCCCCAGCACCATCACGGCGGCACCTATGGCGGCGTTCCCGCTCTCGTCGAGCACCAGACCTTTGATTCTGATGTTTCGGGAATACAGTGCCATGGGCAGGAGCAGAAGCGCAATCACACTTATAATCAGTCGTCTCATAGTCATTCCAGAATTTCAAGGTCACAATTCAAGTTTCGGCTGTCATATCCTACCGTGCCGAGGTAAGTCCAGGCTCCGTCGTAGGCATAGATGCAGGGATGGCTATCCTGTGCGGACTCGCCTCCCCTCTGGGCCACAATGACATCAGTGAAGTTCATATTTGCGAGCTGAGCACAAGGGGCACTCAAAATAAGCAACAGGCGAAGGTCGGGGTCGGCATCTTGGAGAATTGCAGGCAACAACGCAGGATTGAGGTCCTCTACAAAAAGCAGAAGGTAGCCTCCGGTCTCTATCGCAAGTGCGTTCAATGCCGGAACACCATAGGAAAACACCCTGCGGGAAGAAGTGAAAGTATAACCGGCGTCACCCAAAACTACTGCAAGGTCAGCATCCCTGGGGCTTTGCGGATCATTTCCCCGACAATCTGCAAAGCTCAGGCTGAACATTTCCCTCAGAACAGGGTCGGAAGCGGCCTCGGCAGAAACGGAATGCACCCAAGTTTCATAGCGTATGCCCTCGCAACAGCATAGCAGCATCGAGGCCGGCACCAGAGTCAAAAGCCAGCGCATCCCGACGAAGATATTCATATTCATTTTCATTGTGTCACTTTTACGCTTGCACTTGTAGTTCTGCCCCAGACATCTGTATGGATTAGGCTGATTATCGCATTGCGCCCGCTGCCCGCCTCCGCATCGAAAACCAGACTTCTGCCGTCATCTCCCCAACGGAAAGCCTTGAGCCAGGAAGCATCGCTGCTGAAACTCAAGCCTGCACGTCCCTCATCCGGAAGGTCGGTGGCGCAGGCTATGCGACACTCCCCTCCCTCGGGGCTCAGAACCACGGATTCAGGGAAGTCGAAACTGGGACTTCTGCCCTTCTGCCTGATGGTCAGCACGGCCTCAGTGGCTCCGTCACAGGTAAGGACTTTCACACGTCCCTCGCGGCACAGACGACAGCAGCCCTGATAAGAGAGATTGTTGCGGCAATTCAGGACAAAAGTTGTCCTGCCCCTATGCAGGGACTCGTCCACGTCTATCCAGGAGGATTCGCTGACAGCATACCACGCTCCCTCCGTATCGACAAGCACGGGATAAGCACCTCCCTCCTCGGCAACATAGATAGTTCCCAATTCAGTCTCTATGGGCGCAAGTTCCCTTTTGGCGCAGGAAACTGACAGAAGAGCCATCAGAATAGGCAACAGTGTTCTGTCCATTCTGCAAATGTTTTTCAAATTCGCTTTCATCTATCAAATTCTCCCGAAATTATTTCATAAGCACTGCCTGCATATTCGTAGGTCTCGTCTTTAACGACTGTTTCGGAGACTTTGCCCATATATACCGGAAGAGTGCCGCTTACTGCCTTGACAACTTCACCCGCATCGGTCACTATGGTGAGTTCCAGACCCTTATAAGCGCCTTCCGGCAGAAGGAACCATATATCAAAAGGGCCTTGCGGGCTGCCCACGCCCCGGACGGTAACACTGCCTGTTCCGCTGCTGACCTTGCCGTCCTGCAGAGTAAGCATCCCGCTCAACACATCGTTCAGACTGCTCAGCTCCACCTTCTTCACCTCGCCGGTGAACTGGGCTTCAACTCTGAAATGCACAGCTCCCGCAATATAGCGCAGGACCAGGCTCCCGGCTTCACCTTCGCCCGCAGCTATGCCGTTCACCCTGAAATGGGAACGGGCATCCGGGCAGTATTTCTGAAGGGAAGACAGAGGAACAAGACCTTCCGCAATGCAGGGAAGTCCGGCAGAATCATAAGGATAATATGCCCGCAGGAGGCCGTCCACAGGTGAACCATAAAGAGTGGCCTGGCCTTCGGAGCCCCAACAGGAACTCATAGGCACGAACTTGGAGTTGTCACCCTTAAGACTGCCATATACCCCCACCGCATCCTGTTCTGTCCAGATTTCGGAGTCAGCGAAGGAGACCTGCAGCAGGGAAGTTCCCTCGGGATTGACCTCCGGTTCGGGATGCAGCAGACCGGCAGCAGTGCAGGAAGAAGCCGCAAGACAAAGGGCGATAAGATACACTTTTCTCATAATCATTCCTCCCATGGCAATTTGCTTGTTCCGTCCCACCAGCAGCAGCCCTGGTAATAAGTCTCGGGGGGATATTGGACAGAGGGGTTTCCGCCGTCATCCAGCAGGGATGTGTTGGAGTAGATATAATTCTGCCAGGGATAAGGTTCATCCGGTCCCAATTGAGTCCAACCCGAGGTTCTGTACACGCAACCGCCTACCCCACAGTATGATACATAATAATCGGTATCACCGGACAGAGGAACGTTGCCGCTGATTGCGCCGCTGTAAAGAAGACCATTCCGTCCGGCAGATTTGTAATTGCGCACCTTGCCGCTGTTCTTGCAATGGCTGACCACTCCCGATTCCAACAGTTTGCCCACAATGCCGCCTGCACAGGGAGAACTATCCTGGGTGGACCCGAAGACATTGCCGTCATTCCAGCAATACTGAATACTGTTTTTAAGCGCAGTCTGATTCTTCAGATAACCTACGATTCCGCCACAGATGTTGTAGCCACTGCCCAAGGTGGAAGGCAGGTCAGTATCGGAGACCTTGCCTATGTTGCCGCTGTTGATACAGTAGCGTACACCGTCGGAGGTCTTTTCACCGCACACTGCCGAATTGGCGACGAGGAAGCCGGCTATGCCTCCGTGAAAACCGCTGGTGCCCGATATGTCACCGCTATTGCTGCAATTCCTGATGAAAACCTTGGCCGAAGATGAGCGGGAACAGCCCACTATGCCACCTGTGAAGGAATTGTTGGTGGTCTTTTCAATGAAGGTGCCGGGGCCTTTGTACTGATTGAAAATCACCCGGCCACTGTTGGTACATTCCTCAATCAAGGCCGAAGAGAAGACATCGTAGCCGCCGATGCTATGGCTCTTGCCCATACCGCCGAGTATGCCTCCTCCGAAGGAATTCTTGGATGCGGGAGCGGCTGCCTCGGTCAGCCTGTCCACTGAGCCGTTGTTAGTGCAGCGCCGTATCGCAAAATCAAGAGTATTGGAGCCTTTTGCCGACACCATACCCAATATGCCTCCGG
>JAEDMF010000046.1 GCA_016303175.1 Bacteroidales bacterium | reverse complement strand
ACCATATTCGCATCTCCACGTGAGAAAATCAAGTCCGACGTAAGTTCAGAAATATTCGTCCGGAATAATGACGAAAAGGAAACTTCAATCCTGAGTATGCAGATACACCAGAGTTATTCAGGTTATATCGGCAATCAGGATCTTATCAGGTACTGGAATGAATTCTTTGCTTCAAGCACAAAGTATATAGTCAAAAACGGTCAGGAACACAGAATAATTGTCGAAAGCGTAGAGAGCGAAAGGATGGATGGCGAACTTGCTGCATATACTTTCAAATGGCATTATGCAAACAGGGTTAACAATCCGGATCTGGCTGTCAAGCGGGTGGAGTTGAACGAATAAATCAATAGAAAGTATGAAACATCAATATTTTCGAGACGACCTGGTGGTTGCTCATAAGTTTTATAATAAGAACGGGGATGCACAAGAATGGATTCCCGTTCCGGAGCACGTCCGCCTCTGTTTCTTCACAGCTCCTGAAGCCGGGGTGATATACGTCGAGAGGAATGGAGATATCTGTGATGGGTGCAGAGTTACTGCCGATGGCATGATTTTGAGCGCATCCGTCTCCTTGTCCCGTACCTGCATAGGCAAGGGTCCTCTGATGTGCCTGGTTCAGGAATTCAAGGATGATCCGGCTTTCCCTCAGGGCGTGATGATAAATTCAATGCCTGTGCTGCTGGATGTGGTGCTGGGTGACATTAAAAGCGATGATGCCGGTGAAATCAGCTCAGATGTTACTTTCGGAGAACTCGCCCGCATTCTTGACGATGTAGAAGCCCTGAATACAAAAGTGGAGCAACAAGACGGAAGTATCTTTGATTTGTATGCCAAAATCAGAGAACTGGATGCAATGGCCAACAATGCCGTGGATCTGAATACCGAGCAGACCATCACTGCTTCGAAGAAGTTCACCGTAGCCCCTGTTATGCAGGGCGGGCTGTCTATGGCTGACACCAGAATACGCAAACTTGCCACGCCTCTGAACAGTGATGATGCTGTCAATAAGTCCTATGTGGACTTGTCTGTATCAAAAATTCCGGTTGAAGCAGGTGACGGGACCCTGGCGATTAAGACAAGGGGCGTCTCACACGATGCTTCAGGCAACGGGGCCGTAGCAGTAGGCATACACAAAAACATTGCAAGCGGCGAAAACTCCCACGCCGAAGGCAAAGAAACCAAGGCGTATTCCAAGGGCTCCCACGCAGAAGGCTATCAGACAATTGCCGGCGATCTTAATGATCCGACTACCGACCATAATTATTCTCATTCCGAAGGTCACACAACACAGGCTATCGGCAAGTATTCTCATTCCGAAGGCTATGGATCAATTGCAAATGGCAACGCATCGCACGCTGAAGGCTATAGCACCGTTACAAACAACCGTGCTGAGCTGTCTACTGGACATTTCAACAAATCCAACAAGCAATCCGACACTTATGGAAATGCGGGCAATACGACATTTTCTATTGGCATAGGCACATCCGATACAGTCCGCAAGAATGCCGTAGAAGTGATGCAGAATGGCGATGTCTATGTGATAGGTGTGGGGAATTACCAGGGTGATAATCCAGCATCGTCAGCATCTCTTGCAAACTTCATCAACACAGTAAAAGAGACTGCCGATGCAAAAGCCAATGTTGTGGATATAAGCAACTACCTGACCGAGGGTGCGGTGCTGCCCTATCCAGCAGTGTATAGGTACGCCTTGAATGTTCCGCATATGTTATCATTTAGAAAGTATGGGGCCCTAGGAACAAAAGAAGAATGGTATATTGTATTCTGTGCCACGCATATTTATCCCAGCGAATACAATGGCTACGAGTATCTCTTCTACAAGAGGGACGAAAACGATAATCAGTATAAGTTCTTCAAACGTGTTAACCACGGCGACCATTCGGATGATGAGTGGTACAAACTGGGTGCAACAGTCTTTAATGAGGACTTACGAGAGAACAAGCAAGACAAATTGACCGACGAGCAGATAGCCAATATCGCCGCTGTGCCGAACAAGGTGGACCTCGTGGAGATTTCGTCCATCAACAATGAGGGCAGTGCCGGCACGAGATTTCCTTTCCCGGCTATGTACTCATACTATGGGGGCACACTTCCACACGCGGCTCAATTTTCACTGAATGAAGGAGAAGGCTCTGTCAGCTACATTGTGCTGTGCTTGTGGCACACTACGGGCGGATATCCAGCTGCCGGGCAATATGCCCTTTTCAGAAGAAGCGATTCAGACATTAGACCTGCATATATTGAATTTCTTCGTTATGTAGGCCCAAATGATGAGTGGTATAGCATATGCCAAGCTCAGTTCCACGATGACCTGCCTGCAAAGGTGACTGCCCTGCAAGCAGAGGTGGCAGCATTGAAAGCAATCATAAACGAGATAACAACAAAGGAGTAATACTATGGCAACTTACATCAAACCTGAAGCAATCAAAGACGCGTCCCTGCCTATTGGCAAGGTGGCAGCGATGAGCGAAGATGAGAGGCTTGCTTTCCTCGTATCCTTGGGGCTGGGCAAGATAGGCGTTGTTTCGCAGAAGCAGACTTGGGCAAAGGATTATAGTGGATATACAATGAGCGACCTTGTATGGGGCACGATACCACAAGCGAACATTGACTTATTCATTTCGGCTGGTGCAGAATTTAATGATACCGATGCTTCTATTATGAAGACTGCTCCTTGGGGAGAACAAGTACAACATCTGCCTGGCTACTTCTACCTAAATGGTCTTGGTGATATTAGTTATGAGGAAATGCAGCAGATATACAGTGCAACAGCTTCTCATCGTTGGTCACATGATTACAACCATTTCCTAATTGGACAGAATAAAGTAAGAACGAACATTGTCGCATATGCGAATACTCATTCCCCTAAGGCCGTAGATTTTAGTGTATGCGCATATGAAGGTAGCGGTTTGGAGGTTATGGCTTTCACACCAGCAAACCGAGCAATCACTTGTAGTCTTTGGTCTGCGTTCTTTGCTAGTAAATTGAGATACTTTGTAGGAATCCTTGATTGCACGAATATAACTTCGGCAATGACAGGATGGGCTCGTGCATTCATTGATTGCTATTATCTTAAAGAGGTTAAATTGTATAGACTCCATGTAAATGCCGATTTTGGAACTTTGAAGAATTGGTCACGAGCATCTATTCGCTTTATGATAGACAATGTAATCAACACAAGTGCGATTACTATCACCCATCACGCAGATGCTTATGCTCGCTTGACTGATGATGACAAGGCTGCAGCAACTGCAAAAAACATCAACCTTGCAATAGCATAATGATATGAACGGAATAGAACTTATAGCGAGCGAGGGCAAGGCTCTCAAACGCACCAACGAAGAAGGTAAAGTTGAATATTGCCGAGGCGGTTACTTCACCGAAGAAAGGGCGAAGGAGTACATCGAGTGTCCTTTAGAGGAATACCTTGCGTGGCAGAAAGCCGAGGAAGAGAGACTTGCGAAGGAGATGAAGGTAGAGCATTAGCCAGAATTGTAAACTTACCGGAAACTGCTTGCAAATCCAATAATTTCCCGAAAAGATTTCGCTAACTATGGACATACAAGAATTGGCACAACGGCAAGCACTCAGGGACCGAGTGAATGAGCTGGAGGCAGAGATCAAAAAAGAAATATGATATGAGTGTAATGACTGAACAATCGTCAACGCAAGTAATTGCCGAAGGAAGTGTGGCTACAATCATAGCAGTGGTCGCACACAATACCTTCTTTGCGATGCTTCCATATATGATAGTATGCCTATGTATCATCATACTTGACCTTTATTATGGAATACGAGCGGCAAGGAAGCGTGGCGAAGAAATACGGGTAAGCCGTGCGGCAAGAAGAACCATTGCAAAGATATTTGAATATCTGTGCTGGTTGCTTATCGGGGCAGGTCTTGCAGTTGCGTTTGATGCACCGTGGCTTGACAAGACGATAGTGGGTGCCGTGCTTGGCATAGAGTGTATTTCAATGTTCAGTAACGCCCTTTATTGCAAGGGGTACAAGATAAAGGGATTGGATAAGGCACTAATAAAGAAGATAGGTCAAAAAGAGGGGATTGATACTTCGGATATTGAAATCATCAAAGAAGAAGGAACTACAACAACGGAGGAAGAAAATCATGGGAACAATCAGTGAAAATTTCAGCTGGGCGGAGTTTGAGGCAAGCCCAACGGCAAAAGCACACAAAATTGCCAACGCCGTGACCACCTCACAAGTGCGCGACAGCATCAAAGCACTTGTGCAAAATGTGCTGCAACCTCTCCGGGATGCCTGGGGATCCCCCCTACAAATCAATTCCGGCTATCGCAATACCCAACTCAATGCCTTGGTTGGCGGTGTGCCGACCAGCCAGCATACAAAGGGCGAAGCTGCCGATGTTGCAGCACCGGACCCCTATAGTCTGGCAAGTCTGGCCAAGCAGCTGGGCCTGCCTTTCGACCAGATGATACTCTACCCTACCTTCGTGCACTTCAGCCACAGGTTGAATGGGAAGCAGCGCGGCAATATACTCTACAACAACGCTTATAAAGGGAAACGCTTATGATACGTCACATTACTGCCATACTTCTTGTCCTCTGTGCAATCTCATGCAGCCCACGCATATATCCCGCCTCTCGCATTGACAGCGTCCGGGTGGAGTACCGCGAGCGCATCATTCACGACACCATCCGCTACGAAATACCAGTAGAAGTGGAAAAGGTAGTAACGCACGACACGACCAGTACGCTTACTAATTCAATCGCCAGCAGCACGGCCAAGGTACACAACGGCCTTCTCGAGCATAGCCTTCAGACCCTCAAAAAAACAATAAATGTACCCGCCCAGATTGTTGTCCGGGATACCGTCATCATCGAGAAGAAAGGAGAGACTATTGTCAAAGAAGTTCCTGCAGCACTGTCCAGATGGCAAACTTTCCTGCTGTCTATGGGCAGACTTGCACTGATGGTCATTGTACTAGCCATAGCCCTCTTTGTCGCCAAACGGCTATTGAAAATCATATCATGAACTATTTCATATTGAGGACATCCACAGATTTGAGTTCCTCAGTAGCCTTCCCGCTGCGCTGGCAGTATATAGATGTCATCGCAAGCGAACTATGATCTGCCTGTTGCTGCACAAATGACACAGGAACTCCGGAGGCAATCATATTGGTGATGCCAGTATCCTTGAGCGAATAGAAAGACAATTCCATCGGAAAACGGCATTCCTTGCGGACAACGTTATTCCAGTATGTACCTATCTTGCGATCCAGGACATGTTTCTTACTGGGAGAAAAATCATCCCCGGGATGATGCCCGAACACAAAGTTGTCACCATTTGACAAATCAACTTTCAACAAATACGGCATCATCTTATCAGGGATAGTCCTGATTGAGGTATTGTCATTCTTTGCTATTTCGGCCCTGACCTTTATTGTTTGATGCATGATATCTACATCGGAGCATTTGAGCAAGGCTATTTCCTTAGGACGCATCAGGCAACAATAGCACAACATGCACATCAGCATATACTGGGGATTTGCCTGCTCAAGAAAACCCCACAGCGTCTGCAACTCATCATCTGCAAAGATCCGGCGTCTCTTGGTTATGAGCCTCTTGGTCTTGCGCTTGATTTTCATAAAAGGGTTTTCTGAAGCATATCCCCTATCGACAATCCAATCAAAAAGGACCCTGAAGAACATCAGGTAATTATTATAGGTACGTGGAGAAATGTCATTGCGGGCTTCGACGTCCCTCATCATATCAACGGCCGTATCCGCGGTGAATTCACAGACATAGGTATTAGCATCCATCCTGTTCTGCTCCATCCAGGTCTTCAACTGCCTTACCATAGATTTGTAAGATCGTGTGGAACTGCTTTCAAGTTCCTTGATCTTCGTTTCCAGAAACAGGTCGAGAACATCATACAATTTTTTGTATGCCCTGACCGAACTCTTCTCTATTATAGGATTCCAGCCCAATGCAAGCTTCTCTGTAAGATGGCCTATAAGAGCTTCTGCCATAGCCTTCTTCTGCTTCTTGTTCCCTGCCCTGTTGACCTTCATCCTGAACCGCTTCATTTTCTTGGTAAGCGGATCAAGAACATAGAAACTGACATACCATTCCTTGCCTTGCGTCAGTTTGGGCGGCGTATAATCTATGTACGGAGTGCAAGTTAAAAGTGACATTTTTTTTCTTTCGCAAAAGTCTGACAACGCCCCATAGAGCGTATCAGACAGGTGCGAAAGCTGTCCCGATTCTGTCCCGATATTTTTTGAAAATTCGCCTAACTCTCTGCATTTCAGGGAATTAGGCGAACTCGGCGGAGAGATCGGGATTCGAACCCGAGATACCCTTTTGGAGTATACACGCTTTCCAGGCGTGCCTCTTAAGCCACTCGAGCATCTCTCCAATTGTGAATGCAAAGATAATACTTTTTTCACAACTGCAAAGATACTCGGGCTGGAATAAAATTACTTTTTCAGCAAAAATGAAGTTACTGTTTAATCAATGACGGGTGTTTGCCGGTCAAAGTACGAAGGAAGGCTGTAATATTTTCTACTTCCTTGTCTGAGGCGTCCTTGCCAAGCTCATATTCGAACATCTTCTCGACTGCGTCGTCAAGGTCATCCTCTGAACCGTCGTGGAAATAGGGAGCAGTCAAGGCCACGTTCCTCAAACCGGGAACTTTGAATTTCTCGAGGTCGCGGGGGTTGCCGGTGAAGCCCAACAGACCGTCATCATCTGCGTTGCGTACTATATCGTCATCCCTCTCTGCGAAGTAATCACCGAATACTCCCATATATTCGAAGGACTTGCCGCCAAGAATGACACCGGCGTGGCAAGCGGCGCAACCTCTGTCCGTAAAGGCCTTAAAACCTGCTTTCTCACGGGCATCCAGAGCATTCTCGTCACCTTTGAGATACTGGTCAAAACGGGAGCCGGGAGTCAGGAGTGTCTTCTCGTACTCAGCTATTGCATCGGTTACAGTAGCTTGGGTCAAACCCTCACCGGGATATAGAGCCTGAAATTCCCTGACGAGCTGTTTATCCTTGCGCAGGCGCTCTACAATCTGTTCCCAAGTCTGGTCACCCATCTCGACGGGATTTACAGGAGGACCTGCGGCCTGCTCCTGAAGGTCCTTGGCACGACCGTTCCAGAACTGTTGCACATTGAATACGGCATTATAAACAGTCGGGGCATTCACACCTCCGTGCTGACCATAAATGCCCTCAGATGTCCTTTCATCATCCTCATCAGCACCACCATCAGAGAGTATGTGGCAACTGGCGCAGGAAATTGTGTTATCCAGAGAAATCCGAGTATCATTGTACATTCTCTCACCCATAGCAACCTTTGCAGGGTCAACTGGCAGGGCGTCGGGAATGGGACTGAAAAGTTGTCCGGCATAGGGGCAGCCGGGATGTAGCTGATTTCTACGCGCATTCACCCACTCGGCTATGATAGCCTTTTCTTCCTTGTTGAAACCCATCCCCCAATGTATCATCTTATACTCGAAGATAGGCATATCGTCGGCAAGCATACTATGCTCCAACTTAGCAAGAAGAATCTCATCGGCCTTGTCAAGACTGGCGGAGGCTTCTTCAAGTTCACAGAAGCGGACAGCGTGCCTCATATGAGACTGCATCATCTTCCCTATGACGGGGAAAGATGAATAAAAGGGCGTCTCAGGTTCGAAGCTGTGGCAAACGAAGCAATCATTCTGCTGAAGAATGACAGCAACCTTTTCATTCAGGTCTCCGTCCTGAGGTGTGGTTTTAACAAAGCAGAAACGGTAAATCGCGAGTGCAGACACTGCGAGAATTATACCGCCACAAATCCATAAGAGTAGTTTTTTCATTTAAATATCAAAATTTCAGGTCAAATATTCCGGTTCTATCCTTTTGAGTTGTACGTGTGCATGCTTCTGTCTGCAGAGGGCAGGTAGTTTACTCCATACCAAGTAAGTTGCAAGGCTATAAAGGCGAGCACAGCGACGGACAAAGATATAATTTTATTCTTATTTATTGAAGGAATATGAATAAAAATCAAAGTTATCAGCCAAGTTACGGCTGCCCAGCATTCCTTCGGGTCCCACGCCCAATAGTCTCCCCAGGCTTTTTTTGCCCAGAAGCAGCCGCAGAGCATACCACAGAGCAGGAGTACGGAGCAAGTGCGCATCAGTCTGTCTGCTATGTCTCCTAGGGATGGTCCGGAGGCACTGGCAGAAGACGGCTTCTTCTGGCGCACACAATTGATAATCAACAAAATGACAGCAATGGCCATTATTGAGTATGCCAACATATAAATCAATAGATGGGGGACAAACCAGAGGCTGCGCAATGCAGGGGGAAGGGCACCGAAATTGATTCTGGCAATGCTTGCAACAGTGAAAACAAGGGCTAGCAGAATTGCGGAAGGCAGCAGTATCTTCATCTTCCAACGCCCGGCAAGCATCAGGGAGGCGCCGCACATAAGGAGGATCATCCCTACATAAACCAGAGGAAGCCACGGATCCCTAACTGCACGAAGTACGGTATAAGCTTGATTCTCACGATCATAGCCTTCCTGATAAATATAGTAGCGACGATACCGGGCGGGATGGTTGACACTCGTGGGAATGCTTGTCTTTCTGCCGTCACGGGCAGCATCGGTGACTTCAAGCATGCTTGTGTATTGCTTGGGAGTCGAGCCGTCCTCATAATAATCTATGCGGAAGTCTTCGAGGCGCAGTTTGAAAGGGAGGGTCTCTACCCCGCCCCGAGAATTGTATGCGATATATGTGCTGTGAGTGCGGTCCACCTGAAGATTGCAGTCAACGATATCGGGGGCGCCCCAGAAGCCGGCCCAGAGCACAAGGAAGAAACCGATATGGGTAGCGAGGAAGCTGAAGCGGCGTAGCGGGAGACTGCTTTTGCGGGCTGAGCGGTGATTTTCGGCGGCGGGAGATGCGTCGGAGTATGGAGCAAAAGCGGTCGTGTGGACGGCGGCGGGAGATGCGTCGGTTGAGCGGGGAAGGCGGGCAAAGATGGCAAGGAGCAGATTCATCTGCATCAGCAGAATGGTAGCGGCAAAGGGCAGACTCCTGTGCAGGGGATGGCCCCAGATGCCCTCGAGGGCAAGCTGCGCTGCGGCTAAGGTTAGCAAAATAAGGGCAAATCTCCACCCACGAAGAACAGCAATGGAACGCGAATCGGCATAGTGCAAGTGCAGCAAATATATGGCAAGCACAAAGAGCAAGCCGAGCAGCGCCGACACCGGGAACTCCAAGACAGTGAATATTTTATCTACAGCCAGCATACTCCCTCTACCACGCGGAGGCGGCCTTCATCAAATCTGCGATTTCGGCATTGCAAAGGTTGCCTATGCTGCCGGGATGAGTATGTTCGATTTCTCCGTCATAATGGAAACGGCCTTCATTGACTTCAATGCCGACCTGACGATAGGCATCGCGGAAGGGGACCCCGTTTAGTACCCTGCGATTGACTTCTTCCACAGTGAAAAGATACTCATACAGGTCAGACTCGAGGATATTCTCATTAACCTCAATGTAGTCAAGCATATACCGGGTAATTTTCAGGCAGTCGTGCATCAAATTGAGTACGGGGAAAAGCACATCCTTAAGCAATTGATAATCACGATGATATCCGTGAGGCATATTGCTGCACATTATGGAAATCTCATTCTCACAGCTGAGAATGCGGTTGCACTTGCCGCGCACGAGTTCCCACACGTCCGGGTTTTTCTTGTGAGGCATAATGCTGGAGCCCGTGGTAAGGGAATCCGGGAAATGAATGAAGCCGAAATTGGGGCACATATACTGGCAGCAATCCGACGCGAACTTATTTAGAGTCAATGCAATGCACCCAAGGGCGGAGGCCACGCACTTTTCGCTCTTGCCACGGCTGAGCTGGGCTGCCACACTATTGTAATCCAAAGACGCGAAGCCGAGAAGACGAGTGGTCATCTCCCTGTCCAAAGGGAAGGAACTGCCATAGCCGGCTGCAGAGCCGAGAGGGTTGCGGTTGACTACCTTGTAAGCGCCGGAGAGCATATACATATCGTTAACCAGCGCCTCGGCATATGCTCCGAACCAAAGTCCAAAAGAGGAAGGCATTGCAATCTGCGCGTGGGTATAGCCGGGCAGAAGGACGTGGCGGTAACAGTCCGAAAGCTCCTGCAACTTGCGGAAAAGATCCAAAACCTCGTCCCTAACCTGGCACAACTGGTCCCGCAAAAAGAGCTTAAGGTCCACAAGTACCTGGTCATTGCGGCTGCGTCCGGAATGAATCTTCTTGCCCACGTCGCCAAGTTTGCGGGTAAGCATCAGTTCCACCTGGGAATGTATGTCTTCCACATCGTCCTCTATAACGAAACGGCCTTCCGCAATGGTCTCGGCAATCTCATCCAGACCTGCATCCAGTTTGTCATACTCCTCGCGGGTGAGCAGGCCTATGGATTCCAGCATTGCAATATGGGCCTTGGACCCGATTACATCATATTCTGCCAGAGCCATATCCAACTCCCGGTCATTTCCAACGGTAAAGGCTTCTACCGCATCAGTGGCGGCTGTACCTTTATTCCATAAAGTAGCCATATAATTTTTCTATGAATTTTATGTAAATAATCACTGCATCCTCAATTTCCTGGACCCTGATGAATTCATCGGCACGATGGGAACGGGCAGAATCGCCGGGCCCCATCTTAATGGCTTCGCAAGGAAGTTTAATCCAATTGCTTGTGGTGGGCGAAGAAAACTTCTCTATTCCAAGCTCGTCCACAGCCCTCAACAACAGGGAAGAAGAAGGAGTGGCGCTGGAGCGGTTCTTGAGGTTCCGGGGAGTAAGACGACTGCGGCACAAGGCCTGCAACTCCTGCAGAAGTTCCTGATTATCATACACATCGGTAGGCCTTACATCCACCACGAAGTTGCACTTGTCAGGCACGACGTTGTGAGCGCTGCCGGCAGCAATCTGGGTAACATTGAGCCTCACCTCCCCCATCAGGGAAGAACTGCGCTCAAACTTATGGGCACGCAGAGCAGCAATATCGTCCAGAGCTATATACAGAGCATTAACCCCCTCGGACCTTGCGGCATGCCCGCTGACCCCCTCGGCAAACCCATCCAGCACAAGAAGCCCCCTTTCGCTCGTCGCCGCGCGCATAAGGGTAGGCTCACCGACGATGACCCAACGAGCTTCCCGCACAGGGGCAGGGCCATCCTGAGAAAACATCAGACACTCTCCCCTGTCGCCGCAACGCTCTTCCTCCACAACGAGGTTGAGCACAAGGTTTATCGGCAGGTTCGCTTCGTGGAAATGGCGGAACACTGCTATCATCGCCACAACACTGCCTCCATCGTCATTCGAGCCGAGGCCCCAGACAATATCGGGGTCGTTGCCCGGGTCAAGGGGGTCTCTGGTGTATGAAGAACAGGCGGGTACGGTATCAATATGAGCATCTAAAACCAAGGTAGGTTTCGATGAGTCAAAATGCTGATTCAGAGCATATAGATTGAGTCCGCAACGATGTATGTCGAAACCCCACTGCGACAGGGTGGAATACAACATATCACTGACCGCCTGCTCCGAAAAGGTCTCGGAAGGAGTGGCGACCATCTTGCGTAGCAGAGAAACCGACTGTGCCGTCAGGACATCAGCAGACAATATTGATTCGGGCTTTATCATCTGAATAAGTATGAACCCACAAATATAACTCTAG